>JAFEDV010000511.1 GCA_018241475.1 Pseudomonadota bacterium
AGGCAATCGAAGAATGCGACGAGATCGTAGTTTTTCGCTGGATAGTCCTTGGCCGTGGCTTGCGCGAAGGTGATGCGCTTGTCGACGCCGGCCTCCTTGGCCAGCTGCTTGGCGCGGGCGATCGACGGCGCGTGATAGTCGTAAGCGAAGAATTCCGAGTTCGGATAGGCGAGCGCCATGAGGATGGTCGAGGCGCCGTGGCCGCAACCGACATCGGCGACCCTGGCGCCTTTCTCCAATTTCTGTTTCGCGCCTTTGAGCGCCGGTATCCACTCGGAGACCAGATGGTTATTGTAGCCTGGACGGAAGAAGCGTTCGGTGCCGCGGAAAAGGCATTGCGAATGCTCGTGCCAACCGACGCCGTCGCCCGATTTGAACGCGGCCGCGATCTTGGGCTCGTCGAGCCACATGCATTGGCCGATTTCGAACGCGCCGGCAAAGAAGGCCGGCCCGCCTTCATCGGCGAAGGCGCAGGCTTGTTCTGGGGTAAGTTTGAATTTCTTGGACTTGGAATTGTAGTCTATGTAACCCGCGGCGGCCTGCGCTGAGAGCCATTCGCGCAAGTAGCGCTCGTCCAAGCCGGTCTTGGCTGCCAGTTCGTCCGGCGTGACGGCCTTGCCGTCGCCCATCGCCTTGTAGATGCCAAGCCTGTCGCCAAGCAGAACCAGAGCGCCGGTGGTGATGGCGCCGAGATCGCCGACCAAGCGGCCTATCAACGCATTCAATTTGTCCGGATCGGGCGACTTCATGGAAACCCCCTTATCGCATCGCGGCAGCGAACTAACGCCCGTCCCTGCGCATTAGCAAGCGAGGCGCGCCCGCTGGCAAGCTTCGCACCGCGCGCGAACCGGGCGGGGTTCGCTTCTTCGGCGCAATCGCCTTGATATCGGCGGGAAGGTCCGCAACGCTTGCGCCGCAATGGATGCAGCGCTGGAAACAGAAGGCTTGGTGAAGCGCTTCGGCGCGCGCGTCGCGGTCAACGGCTTGAGCTTCGCGGCGCCGCGCGGCGCAATCTACGGAATCCTCGGGCCGAACGGCGCCGGCAAAACCACGACGCTCAGAATGCTGGTGGGAGTGCTGAAGCCGAACGCCGGGCGCATCGCGATGGCGGGCGCGCCGCTGACGCGCGAGGCGCTGCGGCGCGTTGGCTATTTGCCTGAGGATAGCGGGCTCTATCGTAACATGAGCGCGCGCTCGGCGATCGCTTATCTCGCGCAACTGAAGGGCGTGCCCTCGCCGATCGCCTACAAACGCGCGGACCTCCTGCTTGCAGCACAAGGGCTGGGGAAGGTGGGGCGCAAGAAGATAAAGACCTACTCGAAGGGCATGGCGCAGAAGGTGCAGGTAATCGCCGCGCTCGCCCACGAGCCCGACATCATCGTTCTCGACGAGCCGTTCGCCGGTCTCGATCCGGTCAATCAGCGCAGCCTGGAGGAAACCATCCGCGCGCAGGCGGCGGCAGGGCGGACGGTGCTGTTCTCGACGCACGTGATGGAGCACGCCGAGCGGCTATGCGATCGCATTCTGCTGATCAATGGCGGGCGCAAGGCGTTCGAAGGCACGGTGCAGGAAGCGCTGGCGCTGGCGCCCAGCGTCGCCATGCTGGAGACGGACGGCGATTTCGATCTAGCCGCCGTGTTGCGCGAACGCGGCTTCAATATCGTGAGCGACGGCGAAGAGCGTGGCAGCCGCCGCTGGCGGGCGCGGCTCGAGAATGGGATGGGTTCGCGGCAGCTGCTCTCTGCTTGCGTGGAGGCGGGCGCTCCGCTCAGCCTGTTCGAGCCGGCGCGTGCGAGCCTGCATGAGGCGTTCGTGGCGCTGGTGGGCGGTGAAGCCGCCGACAAGGCCGCGGAGTAGGCGATGGGCGCGATCCTCCTCGTCGCGCGGCGCGACTATTTCGCCTATGTCGGCGCGTGGGGTTTTTGGCTCTCGCTGTTGGCGGGGCCGCTGATCATCGCGGCGCTGATTGTAGGGCCGCTGGTCCTGGCGCGCGCAGAGCCGCCGCGTCTGCTTGCAATCATGGCGGATCAAGCGGGGGACGCGGCGATCGTCGGCCAGGCGTTCGCCGATGACGCCCGCTATCGTGCTCGCGGCGAGATCGGAAGCTATCTCGATGCGGCGGCGCCCGAGCACAAGGCGGCCGCGCTTGCCGCATTCGACGCCGCCGCAGACGCAGCCGCCGCCGCTGCCGCCGCGCGCGCCGTGGTGGCGGTGCGTGCGCCGCAGGCGCTGCGGGGATTTCCACGGCCTTCGCCGCGCTACATCGTGGTTGCGCCGCCTGCGCCTTCGATCGATGGCGTCAAGCCGTACCTCGACGGCCAGCGCGCGCTGCCCGATGGCCGGCCGCTTTACGGCGCGCTGAACATCCGGCGCGTCCGCGGCGCCCCCTCGATCGAGTATTGGAGCGTCAATCTCTCGCATCAGGAGCCGTCGGTGATTGCGCGTGAGGCCTTGCGCACGGCGATGCGGCGCGAAGCGCTGGCGCAGCACGGCGTGGATCGGGCGGAGGCCGAGCGGCTCGATGCGCTTGAACCGGCGATCCAGCAATTCGATCCAAGGCCGCGCGCGCCGCAGGGACGGATCACGCTGCGCCAGCGCGCGCCGTTCTACGCGGCGCTGCTGCTTGCATTCGTGCTGTGGAGCGTCGTGTTCTCGACCGCCAACATGCTGCTCTCGAGCGTGATCGAGGAAAAGTCGAACAAGGTTCTCGACACGCTGCTCACCAGCGTTACGCCGCTCGAGATGCTGATCGGCAAGTTGCTGGCGGTGGCGGGTGTGAGCGCGACATTGTTCCTGTTCTGGGGCGCGATTGGCGGGGTGCTGCTCAACGCGGCGGCGTCGCACATGAGCAATTCCATCCTCGGCCAGATCGCAGCCGGTTTCCTCGACCCGCACCTTCTGGCGGCGTTCGTGGTCGGCTTCATCGCCGGCTATCTCATGTATGGCGCGATCTTCCTGGCGCTGGGCGCGCTGTGTGAGTCGATCCAGGATGCGCAGACGCTGCTCGGCTTCGTGACGCTGGTGATGGCCATTCCCATGATGCTGATCGCGCCGGCGCTGGACAACCCGAATGCGCCGATCATCGAAGCGGCGTCTTGGGCGCCCCCGTTCACGCCGTTCCTGCTGTTGATGCGCGCGCCGGCTGGTCTGAGCTGGGTTGAGATC
>JAFEDV010000512.1 GCA_018241475.1 Pseudomonadota bacterium
CGATCCGAAGAAGGTGACATTTCTGCCCAACACCGCCGGCTGCTTCACCGCCGACGACGCGCTGCGCACGCTGCGCCTCGCGCGCGAAGCCGGCGATTGGAAGCTGGTGAAGCTCGAAGTGCTGGCCGACCAGAAGACGCTCTATCCCGACATGGAAGAAACGTTGCGCGCCGCCAAAGTGCTGATCGCCGAGGGCTTCGAGGTGATGGTCTATTGCAGCGATGATCCGGTCTACGCCAAGAAACTCGAAGACGCCGGCTGCGTCGCCATCATGCCGCTGGGCTCGCTGATCGGCTCCGGCCTAGGCGTGCAGAACCCGGTGAACATACGCCTTATTGCCGAACAATCGCGCGTGCCGGTGATCGTCGATGCCGGCGTCGGCACCGCCAGTGACGCGACTGTCGCTATGGAGCTCGGCGTCGACGGCGTGCTGATGAACACCGCCATCGCCGAAGCCAAGGATCCCATCCGCATGGCGCGCGCCATGAAGCACGCCGTCATCGCTGGCCGCGAAGCCTATCTCGCGGGACGCATGCCAAAGAAGAAATACGCTGATCCCAGCTCGCCGCTGGGCGGATTGATCTA
The DNA here is from genome assembly GCA_018241475.1 of Pseudomonadota bacterium. Lineage (GTDB taxonomy): Bacteria > Pseudomonadota > Alphaproteobacteria > Caulobacterales > Aquidulcibacteraceae > Vitreimonas. The sequence goes on from JAFEDV010000512.1 coordinate 586, forward strand.
GCGTCCGGTCGCCGCCCGCCGTGCGCGCGCTTCATCCGCGGCCTGACGCAAGCGCTGTTGCAGCCCCTCGACATCGAATCCCGACACCAGCTGCCCATTGATCAGGAACGCGGGCGTGCCGGTGGCGCCGAGATCGGTCGCGAGACCCTCGTTTTCGTTGATAAGCTGCATGATGGCCGGATCGCTCATCGCCCGGCGCATGCGCGCGACATCGATGCCCGACTGGCGCGCCAGCTGATCGATGCGCGCGGAGGTAAGCTCGCCGCGGAAGCTCATCATCGCCTGGTGGAATTGCCAATAGCGTCCCTGCGGCATCGCCGCGATCGAGGCGCGCGCCGATTCCAGCGCCGGCTCGCCGTGAATCGAAAGCGGCATTTCCTTGAACACCCAGCGAATGTCGCGACGCGTGCGCACCTGATCCTGGACCCATGGCAGCGCCGCCATGCAATAGGGGCACCGATAGTCGAAGAATTCGACCACCGTGATCGGCGCGTCGCGAGGACCCAAGGAGAAATCCCGCGGATCGGTCTCGGCCTTGTGGCGTCGCTCGGCGTCGACGCGCGCCTGGAGCGCGTTCAGCGCCTCACGCAACACGTCCGGATTGTTAACGAGATAGTCGCGCACCATGGCGCGGATTTCCGCTTGCTGCTGGGCGTTAAAGCTTTGTTGCGCCGAGGCGGGCGCTCCAGCCCGCGCAAATCCCAACAGCAAGATGGCCAGCGCAAACCGCATCATGGGCTTCTAAACCTTCGCACTCAACGTTGCGGGCATGGCCGCAATCGATGCGCCAAGCAAGCCCCGCGCCGCTCAGCCCCCAGGCCCGCCCTGGCCGCCGCGCTGGTGGCGCATTTGCTCTTCCATGCGCTGGCTGACGAAACTCACGATGTCGGTGGCGCGCTGGTAGGCGGGAATGTTGTGGGGAAGCACCCGGCGGGCGCGCTCTGCGAAGTTGCCTGCCAGCGCATAATCGCCGATTGAGAACGATTCCTCGGCCGAGGCGAGGTTCGCCAAGCCTTCCTCGCCGCGCATTTCACGGGCTTGCGCCATTTCGCGCCAAGCGTAGCCGTTGTCCGGCTCTCTCGCGACCGCATCCTGAAGCAGGCCGAGAGCTTCGTCCGTGCCTGCGCGCCCCTGGGCCGCGTCGATCGCGCGCGCCAACCCGACCTGCAGCAGCGGCTGGCCCGGATCGTATTGAACCGCGCGCCGATAATAGGGCACCGCCTCCGCCGCGCGGGCGTTCTCGAACAGAATCTGCCCCATCAGTTCCTGAAAGTAGGGGTTGTGCGAATCCTCGGCGATCAAGCTGTCGAGTTCGGTACGCGCATTGGCGAGGTCGGAGGCGCGATAATAGGCGATGGCGCGCGCATACCGCGCCGGCGGCGAGTGATCGCTCAGCGGATAGCGCGCAAGCGTTTGGCCTTGTGTCTGAATGAAGCCGACAAGCTTGGCCTGCATGAACTGGAAGCGCCGGATATTGTCTGGGGTGTCTACCGCATCGCGGTGCGCGGCCGACTCAACACGCCGGCGCAACGCCTCAACCCGATCCGATGTATAGGGGTGCGTCAGCATGTAGGGCGGCATGCGACGCGTCAGAAATTCATAGGGGCGCAGCTCGCGATCGAAGAACGTGATGAGGCCTCGTCCCGATTGGCCGCTGTCTTCGAGGAAGGTCATGCCAGCTTGGTCGGCCGACGATTCTTCGACCTGTGTAAAGCGGACGAAACTGCCCATGGCGAAGGCGGGCGCGCCGCTGATCAAGGCGGCGCCGGCGCCCGGTTGGCCGGCTGCAAGCGCCAGAATGCCAAGGCCAATCGAGATCAGCGCCGGCGGCATGGCGTTAGCCTGCGCTCGGCTCGCGCGCGACAAGTGACCGCCGGCGATGTGGCCGGTTTCGTGCGCCATTACCGCGATAATTTCGTTTGGCGTGCGCGCCGCCATGATGAGACCGGTATGCACGAAGATGTTCTGACCACCCGAGACGAACGCATTAATCGAGGGATCCTGGATGATATAGAAGCGCACGTCCTCGGCATGGATGTTCGCCGCATGCAGAACCGGCGTGTCGTAGACGCGCAGGGTGTCCTCGATCTCGGCGTCACGGATGATCGC
>JAFEDV010000513.1 GCA_018241475.1 Pseudomonadota bacterium
AAGCTCGACGGCCGCGTCGATGCGCGCGAGGGCGAGGCGATCCTGAGCGCGTCCAGGGAAAGCGGCGCGGCGCGCGACCCGGCTGCGCTTGACGCTGCCTTCGCCAATGCGCAGCTCAGCAAAGGAGAGCTGATCGCCTACCTCCAAGCCAAGTCCAGGGCCTTCACGCGCGATCAGAAGGTGTGGCTGCTGAAGGCGCTGCTCGCGGTTTTTGTTTCGGACGGTCGTTTTGACGAATCCGAGCACGCAGCTCTGGTCGACTACACTGCCGCGATCGGCTTCGATCGCGAAAGCGCGCCAAACGTGCTGCGCAATCTTTCGCGCCAATTCACGCGCGGCAGCATCACGTAGCTTGGACCGCCGGCCGGAGACGCCAGACGTTGTCGCGCAGAGCATCGCCGGTGCGCCGATGGTCCAACAACACTTAGCTCGTCACCCGGTGGGCGAAATCCGTCACGTCCTGCAGCACCGGCCCATTGCCGCGGAACGGCACGGAGAGCGCCAGCATAATGCCGACGTGGTCGACGCGCGGGTAGATTCTCGCCTCTACCGTTTCGCCTATCGCTCGCGCCGCGCGCTCCATGCTGGTGATGCTGCGGCGCCCGACAGTGGTGTCGCGGTCGCCCCACAGCAGCAATAAAGGGGGTCCGTCGGCGCGGACAAAATGGGTGGGTTGCGTCGCCTGTGGATCGCCCGCCCGACCGAAGGCATTGCGCGTGGCGGCGACGTCGAAGGGCAGGAAGTCGTATGGTCCGGCCAAGCCGGCAAAGCCGCGCACGATCCGCGGAGAGGCGCCAACCGCAAGCAGATAGCGTTCATCGAGGGTCAGCATGACGCCGTTGTAAGCCCCGGCGGAATGCCCGCTGAGGACGATGCGTCCCGCATCGCCTCCATGCGCTCCGATATTCTCGGTCACCCATTTCACCGCCAGGGCACAGTCGTCAATGAAGGCCGGAAACATGACCTGTGGAACCAGACGATAATTCGGGATCGCCACCACAAAGCCGCGCGATGCGAGCGCTCGGCCTAGGAACTGGTAGTCATCCTTGTCGCCTGAAGCCCACGAACCGCCATACATGAAGACGATGACCGGCAACCTTGCGTTGCTCGCAGTTCCTTCCGGCGCGTAGAGGTCCAGGCGCTGTCGGGCCTCGGTCCCGAACACCGCATCGCGCAGCACGCGCCGCGCGCCACTGTCCTTGGGCGTCAGCGCATCGAAAGTGGCAAGCGAGGGGGTGCAAGCCGCCGCCAGGGTGGAGAGTCCGGCCATCAGGGCGCTTCGGCGGGTCATCAAGACTCCAGGAGCTGAGGGCGGCCGCCGGGTGTCCCGCCGTTTGGGCTTGCATCCAGGGCCGACTTGCCCCGCATCTCAGGTAAAACAGCAGCGCGCAAGCCGCCGGCAAAGCGCGCGTCCGGGCTAATGGAGCGAAGCCATGAAGTATGCCGTAACGTCAATCGCGGCCGCGCTCGTGGTCGCTCTGCCCGCCCATGCCGAAGTCCGCAATCTCTCCGGGTTCACTGAAGTCCAGGCGCAGGACAACATCGTGGTCGAAGTCCGCACCGGCCCGCAATATGCCGTCGAGGTCACCGGACCCGAGGCCAACCGCATCATTACCCGCGTTGAGCGCAACCAGCTGAAAGTGAGCGAGCGCAACCGCCCCTGGTTCGGCCCCGATCGGCGCATCAACGCCCTGGTACGGATCACGATGCCCGCGGTTTCGAGCCTCGCTGCGGCCAAGGGCGCAACGCTCAGCGCTTTCGATATAGGCGCCGATGACATGTCTCTGGCGGCGGCAATGGGCGGAGAGCTTCGAATCAATGGGAGCTGTCACAGTGTCGACGTTGCGGCCGCCATGGGCGGCGTCGTGCGGGCCGAAGGCTTCCGTTGCGCCACCGCGGACATCTCGGCGGCGATGGGCGGGGAAGCGCGCGTGTTCGCAACCAACACTTTTGACGCTACCGCCGCGATGGGCGGCTCGGTGAACATCGCCGGCGGCGCTCACGGCGACACCACCGCCGTCATGGGCGGCTCGGTCAGCATTGCCGACGGCGGCAAAGCCGACCACAGCACCGCCGTGATGGGCGGCGAGGTGAACCACGACTGAGGGAGGGCGCATTGTTTCGATTGACCGTGCTGGCGCTGGTATTGCTGTTCGCGGCGTCGCCCGCGCAGGCCGAGGTGCGAAACCTGTCCGGCTTCGATGCGATTGATGCTTCCGGGTCGCTCAACGTCGAGGTGGCGATGGGGCCGCAATTCTCGGTGCAGGTGGAAGGCTCGCATCCCGACCGGGTGCTTTCGAGCGTCTCTGGCAACCGTTTGGTGCTCAGAACGCAGCATTCTTGGTTCTCCTTCAACATGGGTCCCACAGCGAGCGTGCGCGTCACCATGCCCTCAGTACGGGCGCTGCAAACCTCCGCCGGCGCTGACCTTGCCGCGCACGGCCTGCGGGCCGAAGCGCTTTCCCTGGCTGCATCGTCAGGCAGCGACCTGCGGGCCGATGGCGCCTGTCGCAGTTTGCGCGCAGCCGCCTCCAGCGGAGCGGATTTGCGGGCCGGAGACCTGGTTTGCGAAGCCGTGGATGTGAGCGCGTCCTCCGGCTCCGACGCCACCGTGAACGCGCGCGTCAGCGCAGACGTGAACGCCTCCAGCGGTGCCGATATTCGCGTTCGGGGAGGGGGCAAGCTGGGGCGGGTCGAACTCTCCTCGGGCGGCGATTTGCACCACTAGCAAGCCTTGCCGGGGGGGCGGCAATCGACTATCAGCGCCGGTTCCCAGGAGATTTTGGCGCCATGGCCGTTCCGAAACGAAAAACCTCGCCGTCGAAGCGCGGCATGCGCCGCGCCCACGACCGGCTGGCCAAGAACACCTATGTCGAGGACGCGGAGTCAGGCGAACTGCGCCGTCCCCACCACATCGACCCCAAGAGCGGCCGCTATCGCGGCAAGCAGATTTTGAAGCCGCGCGAGGATTGAAAATCCGATGCGCGTCCCCGCGAAAGCGGGGATCCACGGCTTGCACTTCCGCAAGCGCCCGGTCCAAAAGGCCGGGCGTTTGCATTTCTTGTTTAACACCCCAATAGAGGATCTCCATGACCGGCATCGCCGACATTCACGGCCGCGAAATCCTCGATAGCCGCGGCAACCCGACCATTGAAGTCGATGTCATCCTGGAAGACGGCTCGCTTGGCCGCGCCGCGGTCCCGTCGGGCGCATCCACCGGCGCGCATGAAGCCATCGAAAAGCGCGATGGCGACGCGGACCGCTATCTTGGCAAAGGCGTGCGCGACGCTGTCGAAGCCGTGAACGGCGAGATCGCCAACGCTATCCTGGGAATGGACGCCGAAGACCAGCGCCGCATCGATCGCGTCATGATCGAACTCGATGGCACGGAGAACAAGGCGCGCCTCGGCGCCAACGCCATCCTCGGCGTCTCGCTCGCAATCGCCAAGGCAAGCGCCGTGAGCGCCGGCCAGCCGCTTTATCGCTTCCTCGGCGGCGCTCAGGCGCGCGTGCTGCCCACGCCCATGATGAACATCGTCAATGGCGGCGCCCACGCCGACAATCCCATCGACATGCAGGAGTTCATGATCGTGCCGGTGGGTGCGCCCACGATGGCCGATGCTGTCCGGTGCGGTTCGGAAGTCTTCCACACATTGAAGAAGGAACTAAGCGCGGCTGGGCACTCCACCAATGTGGGCGACGAAGGCGGCTTCGCGCCAAACCTGAAGGGCGCCGAAGAGGCCATCAGCTTTATCCTCAAGTCGATCGAGAAGGCCGGCTACAAGCCGGGCGAAGATGTGGCGCTGGCGCTCGATTGCGCCGCCACGGAGTATTTCAAGAACGGCAAGTATGAGATGGAAGGCGAGGGCAGGTCGCTTACGCCGGAAGCCAACGCGCAATTCCTGGCCGAACTCGCGTCACGCTATCCGATCGTTTCGATCGAGGACGGCATGTCGGAGGATGATTTCGCCGGCTGGAAGGCGCTCACCGAACTCATCGGCGACAAGTGCCAACTGGTTGGCGACGATCTCTTCGTCACCAACATGAAGCGCCTCGAACTCGGCTTCCAGCAAGGGATGGCCAACGCCATCCTGATCAAGGTCAACCAGATCGGCACCCTGACGGAGACGCTCGATGTCGTCGAAATGGCGCAGCGCAGCGGCTATTCGGCGGTGATGAGCCATCGCTCCGGCGAGACCGAGGATTCAACCATTGCCGACCTCGCGGTCGCCACCAATTGCGGGCAGATCAAGACCGGCTCGCTCTCACGCTCAGATCGCACCGCCAAGTACAACCAACTCATCCGCATTGCCGAAATGCTGGACGATCAAGGCGAATACGCCGGCGCGAGCACGATCGTCGGCCGCTGAGGGACCTCTACCGCGCGCTGCAAAAGCGCCTGCAAACTGCACATTCCCAAAAATATTTTTAGGCACGTGCTGAGACTCCATCTTGAGTCCCTCGAATCGGCGCGACACCAGATTTTGTGCGTTTCACTAAGTCCTTGATTCTCTTGCCTCAGTTCGGACTCGTTATGTTCCGCAGCCTCCTGATTCCGTAAAGATTTCATTAACCGGCGGGACTCATTTTCCGCGCCTCTTCGAGGGGTCGGAGAATGGCGAAGCACGGTTCGACGGCACTCAGCATCGGCCTGGGCGCGGCGATCCTTTACCTGGGCGCAAACGCGGTCACGGGGCATCAAGGCCTCATGGCCTATGTCGACTTGCAAGCGCGGGAACACGCGCTTGAGGGCCGCCTGGCCGAGGTGCGTCAGGAGCACACGCGGCTTGAAGGACGCGCCAGCCGTCTGAAGCCCAACTCGCTCGATCTCGACTATCTCGACGAGCGCGCCCGCGTGGAATTGGCGGCTGGCGATCCTGGCGAGATCGTCTTCGCGCTCGATCAGCGCTGAACCCGGAGCGCTGGCGCGCCCGCTGCCAGTCCATGGAAGCTGGCAAGCCCCGGTAATCCCGCATAAGAGGGGCGCGCCGCACCCCATGGACAGCGCGCTTCGAACGCGCACCTTGCGCGGCGGAGGATCTCCATGGCGCAAACCGCTCAGCGCACCAACGGCAATGGCGCACCCGCGCACGAAACGGGCAAGGACGAGTTGTTCCGCTACTACCGGGACATGCTGCTCATCCGCCGCTTCGAGGAGCGTGCGGGCCAGCTCTACGGCATGGGGCTGATCGGCGGCTTCTGCCACCTTTATATCGGCCAGGAAGCGGTGGTGGTCGGACTGCAAGCAGCGTTGAAACCAGGCGATCAGATGATCACCGGCTATCGCGATCACGGCCACATGCTTGCCCAAGGCATGAGCCCGAACGGCGTCATGGCCGAACTCGCCGGCCGCCGCGACGGCTATTCCAAAGGCAAGGGCGGCTCGATGCACATGTTCTCGATCGAGAAGGCATTTTACGGCGGCCACGGCATCGTCGGCGCGCAGGTCTCGCTCGGCACCGGCATCGCCTTCGCCAACAAGTATCGAAAGGACGGCAAGGTCTGCCTCACCTTCTTCGGCGACGGCGCCGCCAACCAGGGCCAAGTCTACGAGAGCTTCAACATGGCGAGCCTCTGGAAGCTGCCGGTCGTCTACATCGTCGAGAATAACCAATACGCCATGGGCACCAGCGTGCAGCGCTCGTCGGCCGAGACGCACCTCTACAAGCGCGGCGCCAGCTTCAACATTCCCGGCGAAGAGGTCGATGGCATGGACGTGCTCGCCGTGCGCGATGCCGGACGGCGCGCGGTCGAGTTCGTGCGCGGCGGCAACGGCCCGATCCTCTTGGAGATGAAGACCTACCGTTATCGCGGCCACTCGAT
>JAFEDV010000514.1 GCA_018241475.1 Pseudomonadota bacterium
CCGCTGTCGCTGTTGAACGGCATCCGCCACTCATTGTATGGCGCGAAACGCACGCGCTCGCCGACCATGAAGTCGAACAGGTCGTAGCTCACCTGTTCCTGCGCACTGAGGGCGGTGCGGTCGATGGCGTACAGGCGCTGGACGAAGCCTCGATCCGCCGCCAGCTGCGCCGCTTGCGTCTGAGGCGTCACCGAGGGTAAGCGATCGTCGTAATTGTGAACGCCGGCGTAGGTCGCCGACGTCGGGTCGGCGCGATAGACGGCGGCCCGTTCGTCCGCAAACAAGCGCGCCAAGGCAGCGCTCGCGCTCTGCGCATGAGCCATTGGCGCAAGCGCCATGCTAGCCGTCAATGCCAGGGCGGCGGTAATGAACTTCATGAATCCACCCTCTCACGTTGGCGTCGGCGCAGCCGCGGCCGTCGACCGGCGCCGTTCGCCGACTAATGCGCTCCGCAGCAGCAGCGCCGATGCATACAGCACCACAATCACGACGAGCCAGCGCAGCGTGACCAGGTCCATCTGCTTCACGACGAACGCGGCCAGAAGCACTGCTGGAATGCCGCCCAGCGCCATGCCGATCACAATGCGCAGATCGATGCGCTCCGAGCGCACGAAGCGCACGCTCGAGATCGGCATAAGAAAGGCGCACGAGCCCATCATGATGGGGAAGGCCGCGATCGGATTGAGGCCGAGGAGACTAAGCACAATCAGCGACGGTGCATAAAGCCCGATTCCAAACATCATCAGGATGCCCATGATGAAATGGGCGATCACAGCGACGATCAGCAGACTCGTCGGCAGAGAAAGCGCAGCGCCCCCCGCCGGAAGAATGTGCGTGGCCGCAATCGCGGGCGTGTTTATCGCGAAGCTGCCCAGCTGCCAATGATAGGCCGGCAATCCGCTATCGAGGTTCTTCAGCGTAAACAACAGCGCGCCGACAAGCAGCGCCACGCCGACAACCGCTTGCACCAGGCGCACGGGCGAGCGCTGCACAATCGGCTCGCCCACCCACGCGCCGAGGCATGACGCGACGATGCAAGCGATGAGCAGCGTAGGATCGACCCGCACCAGCGTTATGAACACGAGCGCCTCGGTCACCGTCGGCAGTGCATGCCCCGAGTTCAGGATCGCGGGGAAATAGCTGTCGGGCGCCAGCTTGCGCAGCTTCATCCAGGCCGTCGACGGCGCGAACGAGCCGATGCCCAGCGTGTCGAAGAAATTTGTCACCGCCCCGAGGCCAATCGCTTCGACCTTCGGCGCCAGTTCGCCGCGCTTGCGCGCCGTGCCGATCAGCACCGACGTGAAATAGAGCGCGATCACGGTCAGCGCCGCGAGCAGCCCACCGACAATGCTCGTCAACCACCGCACCACCGCGCCGATCGCCCCCGCATTCATGCGCTTCTCCCCCCGCTTTGCGCCTCAATTCAGCACGCTCAGGGGCGAGGCGCAACGCGCATCAGACGACCTGGAAGCCGTGCGCAAAGACATCCTCGTCATCGATCCAGATCTCGTTGCGGCCGGTCGCGATCGCCGAGCCCTCTATCGAGGGAACGATGCCGCGCTTGCCGCCGATCTCCGCTTTCGCCTCGACGCGGCCCACGAAACGGCTGCCGATATAGCTTTCGTGCACGAATTGCTCGCCGACCTTGAGCAGTCCCCTGGCATGCAGTTGCGCCATCCGCGCCGACGTGCCGGTGCCGCACGGGCTGCGGTCGATCGCCCTGTCGCCATAGAAAACCGCGTTGCGCCCGTCGGCGCCCGCGCCTTTCGGGGCATCCGTCCACATCACATGGCTGACGCCGCGGATGGTCGAATCGAGCGGATGCACCGGCGTCACCTTCGAACGCAGCAGCTCTCGCACCACTGGAGACAACGCCAGGATGCGCGCCGCGCCAAGTTGATCCAGCCCCTGATATGGCCCTTGCGCCTCGACGATCGCGTAGAAATTGCCGCCGTAGGCGATATCGACGCTCAAAGGCCCAAACCCTGGCACATCGATCTGAACCGCCTCTTCCGCCAAATAGCTCGGCACATTGCGGATGCGCACGCTGCGCACGCGATCGCCGTCCTGCGCGTAGGTCACCTCGATCTTCCCTGCCGGCACATCGGCGATGAAACGTCCCGGCGTACGTGGCTTGATCAAGCCATTCTCGATCCCGAACGTGACGATGCCGATAGTGCCGTGGCCGCACATGGGCAGGCAGCCGCTGGTTTCGATGAACAGTATGCCAACGTCAGTGTCAGCGCTTGTCGGCGGATAGAGAAAGCCGCCGCTCATCATGTCATGGCCGCGCGGTTCGAAGCAGAGCCCGGTGCGGATCCAGTCGCAGCGCGCCAGGAAATCCTGGCGGCGTTCGCTCATCGTGCGCCCGCGCAAGTCCGGAGCGCCCTCTACAACCAGTCGCACCGGATTGCCGGCTGTGTGGCCGTCGATGCAGCGGAACGTGTGGCGCGTCACGCCGCCGCCTTCAGCTTCGGACGCGCGGCTGCAGCTCTCTCCACCATCGCCGTCACCTCGGCGCGCCGCGCGCCCGAAAGCGGATAACGCGGCGGCCGCACGCGCTCGCTGCCGCGGCCCATGATCTGCTCGGCCAGCTTGATCGACTGCACGAGGTCGTGCTCGGCGTCCAGGTGCAGCAACGGCATGAACCAGCGATAGATCGCGCGCGCTGTGTCGAGATCGTTGCGCATCACCGCGTCGTAAAGCGCGATCGCCTCCTTCGGGAACGCATTGGTGAGGCCAGACACCCAGCCCCTGGCGCCGAGGATCAGAGCTTCCAGCGCCACATCGTCAAGGCCCGCGAACAGAATGAAGCGATCGCCAAGCGCATTGTAGAGATCGGTGAAGCGGCGTGTATCCGGCGCGCTTTCCTTCAGGCACAAGATGTTCGGCCGATCCGCCAACCGTTTCATCGTCTCGACGCTCACGCTGACGCGATATGCAGGAGGATTGTTGTAAAGCATGATCGGCAGATCGGTCGCTTTCGACACGGCGCGGAAGTGCTCGACCAATTCGTCTTCCGTCGGCACGTACACCATCGCCGGCAACACCATGAGCCCATCGGCGCCGATACGCTCCGCGTCGCGCGCGAACGCGCAGGCGCGCTTCGCGTCGAATTCCGAAACGCCGGCGATCACCGGCGCGCGCTTTCCCACCGCTTCGACAGCAGCCTTCAGCACCGAGCGCTTTTCTTCCGGCTGCAGCGAGTTGTTTTCGCCGACCGTGCCCATGACGATGAATCCGTGCACGCCGTCTCCTACCAGCGCGTCCTGCACCTTCTGCGTGGCGTCGAGATCGATCGACATATCCGGCGCGAACTGCGTCGTCGCCGCAGGAAATACGCCGGCCCAGGAAACCTGCATCGCGCCCTCACTTGCCAACGCCGGCAACCTATACGATCAGCTGCGGCGATGAAATCCATTCTCGTCATCGGCGGCGGGCTTGTGGGCGCCGCTTGCGCATTGCGGCTGCAGGCGGCGGGCGTCGCCACGACTCTGATTGATCCGGGCGACCGGCGCCGCGGCGCCTCATTCGGCAATGCCGGTCACATCGGCGCGGAACAGGTGATGCCCTGGTCGACGTGGGGCAACCTGATCGGGGCGCCGTTGCACTTGTTCGGCGCCGGCGGTCCTCTCGATTTCCGCTGGCGCGATATCGCCCTTTGGCTCCCCTGGTCGCTGCGCTTCATGGCCGCGAGCGCTCCAAACCGCGTCGCCGCGAGCAACGCGGCGCTCACCGCGCTCCTGCGTGACGCAATGGGGGCCTGGCTGCGGCTGGAAACACTTGCCGACATGCCAGGCATGGTGTGCCCGCACGGCCAAGCCAACATCTATATGTCTACGCGAACGGGCGACAAGGCGCGCGAGCTCTGGGCGCGCACCCCGATCGGCGCTTGCCGCTATCGCGAAATGAGCAGCGACGAATTGGCGCGGTACGACGGCGTGCTGCACGCGCGGCCCGCCAGCGGACTGCATTTCGACGGCACCGGCCAAGTTCGCGATCCGCAAGGCGCGCGCGACGGCATCCTGACGAAATTCTCGGCGCTCGGCGGCCTTACCATTTGCGACGCTGTAACGACACTCGATGCGGACGCCAGCGTGCGCACGCAATCTGGCAGGCAGTTCGCCGCCGATGCGCTGCTCGTCGCTTGCGGCGCCTGGTCGGCGCCGCTCATGCGTCAGCTCGGCGCGGCCGCGCCCTTGATCGGCGAGCGCGGCTATTCAATGCAAAGCACCGAGCACAATTGGCCAAGCGATCTGCCCACCACGATATTCGAGGAGCGTTCGGTCGTCCTCTCCCGCTTCACCAGCGGGCTGCGGGCGACGAGCTTTCTCGAATTCGGCAGTCCTGGCGCTCCAGCCGATCCGCGCAAATGGGCGCGGCTGCACAAGCATCTCGACGACCTCGGCGTGCGCTTCTCGCGGGCGCCGGATCGCTGGGTGGGCCCGCGGCCAACGCTTCCCGACTATGTGCCGGCCATCGGCCGTCTCAAGCGTTCGCCCAACGCGTTTTACGCGTTCGGACACGCGCATCTGGGGCTCACGGAATGCGCGATCACTGCGGAGATCATCGAAGCGCTGGCGACGGACAAGCCGCCGCCCCTTGACCTCGCGCCGTTCGCTATCGAACGTTTCGGCTAACGCACCGCCGCGATCAGGCCGTTCAGCTCAGCTGACATCAGCATCAGCTTCGCAAACGTCCACGGGCCCTGCGCGCTCAGTTCCGCATAAGCCGCCCGTACGCGCTCCGCCGGCAGCCCCAGCGAACCGATCCAATCGCGCACGGCCGGCGTCATCGCCGCCACCTCGGCGTTTGACGGCGCGGCGCCGAGCGCGCGCGCCGCCGCCTTCGCGAGCTTGATCTGCATGTCGCCAAAATCCTGCGCCGCGCGCCGCACGACGAGCCGATCCCAATGTTGCTCGAGCTTCATGGTGGTGGCGGAATCGCGCAGCGCATCGAGGCCGAACTCGGCGCCGACGATGCAATGGAGCGTCGACGCCGGACCGATCGGCCAGTTGGTGCTGCGCGCCAGATCGGCCACATCGAGCGCGAGCGTCAGCGGCGAGAGCAGCGCCGCTTCCTGCGCCAGCGCCTCAGGCGCGCCGAGATCGACGAGTTCCTTGTGGCGGATGCCGACGCGCTCGCGTTCGATAGCGCTGAGATCGTCCATGATCGTCGCGCGCTGGGCCTCCACTGGCGCTCGATAGAGCCGCACTACCTCCAGGATCGATGGGCAATCGTCGCGCCCGAAGCCCGCCTTGCGCGACAGATACAACGTCGCCCGTCGCAACGCGCCGCCCACCCGCTGATGCATGGCCGTCTGCGCCGCAGCCGGGATCTTGTTGTCAAGCGCGTTGATGCGTTCGACGAGTGATTCAAGATCGAAGATGCGCCGCGCCGCTTCGAACGAACACGCCACCGATACCGCGCCGGCGCGGGTGATGTCGTTGATGCGATCCACGAAGGACGGCCCGCACCGGTTGACGAGATCGTCCGCCCATTTGGTGGCGATGATTTCGCGGCGCAGGCGATGCGTCTGCATTTGCGCCTCGAACGTCCACAACTCCCGCGGGAAGTAGCGCTTCAGGCGTTCGCCGAACGCCGGATCGTCGGGCGCTTTCGAGGCGACCAGCGCGTCGAACAAATCGATCTTCGCGTACGCCATCAGTTTCGCCAGTTCCGGCCGCGTCAGGCCAAGCTTGGCCGCGCGCAGCGCCGTGAACTCGCTAGTCGGAGGAAGTCCTTCGACCCGACGCAAGAGCTTCCCAGAAGCTTCGAGCCGCTGAATGAAGCGCTCGTGGCTATCGAGGTCGGCGGGTGCGCTCGCTTGCGCGATCGAAAGCGCGCCGGTCTGGTTGTAGTTATCCTCGAGCACCAACTCGCCGACCTCGTCGGTCATGGAGTGCAGCAGTTTCTCGCGCTTATCCGCCTTCAATGCGCCCGCATTGATCGCGTCGGACAGCAATATCTTGATGTTGACCTCGTGGTCGGAGGTGTCGACGCCGGCGGAATTGTCGATGGCGTCGGTATTTATGCGCCCACCCGCCCGCGCGAAGGCGATGCGGCCCTTCTGGGTGACGCCGAGGTTGGCGCCTTCGCCGATCACCTGCGCGTGCAAATCCTCCGCATCGACGCGAACTGCGTCATTGGTCTTGTCGCCAACATCGGCGTTGGTCTCGGCGCGCGCCTTGACGTAGGCGCCGATGCCTCCGAACCACAATAGCTCGCACTGTGTTCTTAGAAGCGCGTTGATCAGCTCCGCCGGCGTCAGCTGCGGTCGGCTCAGTCCGATCAGCGCCGCTACTTCCTTGCTGACCTCGATCGACTTCAGACCGCGCGAGAAGACGCCGCCACCCTTGGAGATGAGCTTCCGGTCGTAGTCTTGCCAGCTTGAGCGCGGCGTATCGAACAGGCGCTTGCGCTCGATCCAGTTCTTTTCACAGTCGCCCGGATTGGGATCGATGAAGATGTCGCGGTGATCGAACGCCGCCAGCAGCTGGATCTTGCGCGAAAGCAGCATACCGTTGCCGAACACGTCGCCTGACATGTCGCCGACGCCGACGACGGTGAACTCCTGCTCCTGGATGTTCTTGCCGATCTCGCGGAAGTGGCGCTTGACCGCTTCCCAGGCGCCCTTGGCGGTGATGCCCATGGCCTTGTGGTCGTATCCGACCGACCCGCCCGACGCGAATGCATCGCCCAGCCAGTGGCCGTACTCGGCGCTGATGCCGTTGGCGATATCGGAGAATGTCGCCGTGCCCTTGTCGGCGGCGACAACGAGATACGGATCGTCATCGTCCCAGCGAACGACGCCCGCCGGCGGTTTCACGTGATCGTCGACGATATTGTCGGTGATATCGAGCAAGCCGCGCAAAAACGTCTTGTACGCCTCAATGCCGACCTCCTGGAAGTTCGGCGCGCCGCGCGGCGGCAACGTTTTCGGGAAGAAGCCGCCCTTCGCGCCCACCGGCACGATGATGGCGTTCTTCACCTGCTGGGCCTTCACCAGATCGAGCACCTCCGTGCGGAAGTCGTCGCGCCGGTCGCTCCAGCGAAGACCGCCGCGCGCAACAGGGCCGAAACGCAGGTGCACGCCCTCGACTTGCGGGCTCGCCACCCAGATTTCGCGATAAGGCTTCGGCGCCGGCAGCTCCGCGACCGCGTGCGAGTCGATCTTGAACGACATGTAGGGTTTGGCTTCGCCATTCGCCGCCGGCTGAAAATAGTTGGTGCGCCGGATCGCCGTCACCAGCTGCGCAATGCGCCGCAGCGCCCGGTCGTCATCGAGGCTGACCACCTCGTTCAGCGCCGCATCCAGCATGATCTCGAGCCGCTGCGAGCGGATACGCCGGGTATCCATCGACTCCGGCAAGTGCGGGTCGAAGCGCGCGCGGAAGATCGCCAGGATGAGTGCGGCGATCTTCGGATTGGACGCCAGCGCCTGCTCCTGGATGGTCTGCGAAGGATCGAGACCGGTCTGCTGGCGATAGCGCGCCAGGGCGCGGACGAGCGCCGCTTCGCGCCAGGTGCACGGCAGCGTGAGGATCAGGCGATTGAAGCCGTCGCTCTCGGCGCGGCCGGTCCAGATCGCGGCAAACGCGTCTTCGAACTTGCGGCCGCCGGTCTCGAGATCGATCGGCTTGCCGTCGGCAGTGCGTGTTTCGATGTCGTGAATGAAGACGCGCTCGGCCGGATGCAAGGGCGCCGCCTTCAGCTGCAGTTCGAAATTGACCTCGGAATCGACGAAGAGGCCCATCTTTTCGAGGATCGGCACCGTCGCCGACAAAGCCAGAATGTCGCCGCGCGCATAGAATTTGCAGCGCATGACGTTGGTCGGATCGCCCTGGCGGCGATAGGCGCGCACTCGGATCACATCGGTGTCGCTGCTCGCCAGGATTTCCGAGGCATCGACCAGCGCCTCGCTGACCGGATAGAGATCGCGATATGCGCCGGTGAAGGCGTCATCGAAACGCATCGAGGCATATTCACGCGCCGCCGCATCGAACAGCTCGCTGTTGAGGAGCGCGCTGGTGAAGTCGTCCTCCCAGGTCCGCGCGAAACGGCCGATCTCGGCGTCGAGCGCATGCGGATCCGGATCGGGGCGCTTCTTGTCGATGTCGCCGATGACGAACAGCACGCGCGCCAGCTGGTTTTCGCCCAGTTGCGGCGCGAAGCTCTCGACTCTGCCGCCATATGCGCGCGCGATCGCCTCGCCCACCTGCTCGCGCAAATGCGTGTTGAACCGGTCCTTTGGAATGTAGGCCAGCGCGGTCACGAAGCGGTTGAAGCGATCCCGGCGCATGAAGACGCGGGCCCGCGGCCGATCGAACAAGTGCAGCACGCCGAGCGCGATCCGCAGCAATTCCTCGCGCGACATCTGCCACAGCTCTTCGCGCGGGTAGTACTCGATGATTTTGCGCAGCGTCTTGGCGCTATGGCCGCCCTTGGCGAAGTTCGCCTGCTCCATGACCCAGTCGGCCTTGCGGCGCAGCACCGGAATGTTGCGCGTAGACTCAGTGAAGGATTCGCTGGTGAACAGGCCGACGAAGCGCGTCTCGCCGGTCGCCTCGCCCTTGTCATTGTAGCGTTTGACCGAGACGTAGTCGGCCATGGCGCGGCGATGGACGCGGGCGCGAATGGTGGACTTCGCCACGATCAGCGGCTGCTGCTCGGCCATCAGCCGCTTCAGTTCCGGGGTCAGCACCATCGGTTCGTCCGACGTGCGCAGCACGAACAGATCCACGTCGCGGAGCACGCCAAGGCAGGTGTCGCAGAGGATTTCCGGTTCCTCCGACGTATAGCCGCCGCCCGCGTCGCGATGGTAGGCGTAGTCGCGCGCGCCCATGAACGTGAACTTGTCCGCCGCCAGCCAGCGCAGCAGCTCCACCGCTTCCGCCACATCCTCGCGCGATGCATTGGTCTTGGCGCTCTGCAATTCCTCGGCGACGTCCAGCATGCGCTTGCGCATGGGTTGGAAGTCCGCCACCGCCGCGCGGACGTCCTTGAGGCTGGCGCGAATATTGTCGACCAGCGCCTTGGCGCGCTGCGCCGAGAGCCGTTGGAAGTGGATTTGAATCAACGAGTCCTTGCCGCGTCCGTCGCTGGCCGGCGCGATCGGGTGGAACATGGCGAGCGTAGTGATCCCCTGGTCGGCCAGTTCACCCATGACCGAATCGACCAGGAACGGCATGTCCGGGCCTGCGATCTCTAGAACATCGCGGTCCAGCGGCCGGCCGCCGGCCCCGATCCCGCGACGCAGGCGCACCACTTGTTCGTCGGGCTTCCGCTCCGAGCGCCAGCGCCAGAATTCGTGCCCGAGCGCTGTCAGGTCTTCGAGCGACAGATCCGCCAGCTCGTCCGGCGAAGCGTCGGCATACAATCCCCGCAGGAACACTTCCGCGGCCGGATCAATCGCGCCGTTGCTCTTGAAGGCTGGCCAGGGGCCGGAGACAGCGGATGAGACAAAGTGATCGGCGGAAGGATTGTGGTCCGCGCGCGCGGCAGCGTCCATGACGGGAGGGTTCCTTGAGGGGTTGGACGGAGCGGACCCTAGCCTTCCCCGCGTCTGGTGCAACCGTCGTAAGCGCTGGATTCATCCCAAGTTTGCTGGCCGAGATGTGCAGTGCTGGATGGCGCGCACAGGACCCCGCGAGTTCAGCGTGGCAGCAGCTGATTTTCGGAAGGAAGCGGCGCCGCCGAACGGGGACAAGCTGTCCGGCGGCGCCTGCAGGCCTCGCAGCAGGCTGGGTGGGGGACGCACGCGGAGGCCTGGTCCGTTGAGGACGGCCGGCCCGTGCGAAACAAGCCCCCCTTTTGAGCCCATGAGCACGGATCGACGCGTCGAAGCGACGTTCGAGCGCGCGCCAAGTTAGGTGCGGAGTCCGGTTGCGTTTGCCGAAAACGCCCCTAGCCCCGGCGACGTTCGTGATTCAAGCGATACATGTTCGCTGTCGATTCGCAACATCAATTTGATCCGGATTCGGACTTACTCAGATCGGTCGAGTGCGGCGTCGGCTTTCCATCCGCCGAAAGCAAGATCGCGATCCAGCGCGTGCTGTGGAATTGCGCCAATACTATCATCAACATGACCGTGAGCGGCGCCGCAAGGAACGCACCTGTCAGCCCCCAGATTGCGCTCCAGATCGAGAGTGCAAGCAACATGACGACGGCGGATAGGTTGAGGGAATCGCTCGCCATGCGTGGCAAGACCAAATTGCCGATCAGGAATGGCCAGATCGCAACGCCCACGAGCACGGTTGCGATTTGTTCGAATGTCGGGAATTGCACCGCCGCAACGAGCGTCACGAGCACGACGGCGATCGTCGGACCAATGGTCGGTATGAAATTGAGGAAGAAGATCAGGAACGCCCAGAAGAGCGCGTTCTGCAAACCCAGCGCCATCAGCGTGACGTAAGTCAGCCCGGTGATCATCAGACTCACCACGGTCTGCACCCACAAATATCGCTCCATCGACTTATGGATGCGTCCCATGACCTCGCGCGCCGCAATTCGCGCTTCGCCGTGGCCAAGCATGGCGTTGAATTTCCGCGGCATCATCGCCGCTGCGGGAAACAGGAACGCCAGATAAATCAGGATGAAGGCGACGTAGGACGCCAAGCCTTGCAGGCCAGCGGCGACTTGCGCAGCGGCGGCGGCCGGGTCCATGCGCGCGATCAAGTTGGCCAGCGTCGGCGGATGGCCCGGCAGGCGCAGGCTCACGTACAGCTCGGCGATGAGCCGATCGAGTCGCGTCTCGTAGAGAGGAAAGTTCGCGGCCAAGCCGCCGAGATTTGCCGCCACCACCCATCCGGTGAGGGTTACCATACCGAGTACGAGGACAAGGGCGATCGGCAGCGCAAGCCAGCGCGGGGTGTAGGGGATGCGCTTGTCGAGCTGCGCCGCGAGGCTGTCGATGGCAAGCCACAAGATGAGCGCCAGCGCAAACGGGGTCAGCGCATCACGCAGCAGATAGAGGACGGCGGCAATAACGCCGACCGCAATCAACCAGATTGCCGCGCGGACCGACCAATCCATGCTCTCCCTCCGCACCCGGTCATGCGGCGCGGCCGCCAGTGGAGCAAGGCCGGACTTGCTTCGCGCCGTGCCGCTGGCCAAGCTCAGGGCCGAAAGCTGGAGAATTGCATGGCGACAAGCATCGACATCGGCGTCGCGCCCGAGGGTCCTCAAACGCTGGCGCTGAAGCGCGCCAACCGTCACGGCCTCATCGCCGGCGCCACCGGCACCGGCAAGACCGTCACTCTGCAAGTTCTGGCCGAGGAGTTCGCCAAGAGCGGCGTCAATGTCTTCGCCGCCGACATCAAGGGCGACCTATCCGGGATCGCCGCGCCGATGCCGAACCCACCGCCGGGCTGGGCGCAGGCGCGCGCGAGCGAGATCGGCGCATCGTTGACGCCGGAAGCGCAGCCGGTCGTATTCTGGGACGTCTATGGCGAACTCGGCCACCCGGTGCGCACCACCGTCACCGAAATGGGCCCGGTGCTGATGGCGAGCGTCTTGGACGCCACCGACGCACAGGAAGGCGCGCTCACCGTCGCGTTCAAGCTCGCCGACGATTGGCTGACCAAGGGTGCGACTGAGGAGGACAAGAATCGCGGCCTCCTGCTCAACCTCGCCGACCTCCGCGCCATTCTCACCTACATCTCTGACAATGCCGACGAGGTCGGCAAGCAATACGGGTTGGTGACGCCGACCACGATCGCAGCGCTACAGCGCAAATTGCTGCAACTCGAAATGGACGGCGCCCAGCGCTTCTTTGGCGAAAAAGTGCTCGAACTCTCCGACCTGATGCGCCCGCGCACAGACGGACGCGGCACCATCAATCTGCTCGCCTCCGAGCGCCTGGTGCAGAGCCCGAAACTCTACTCGGCCTTCCTGCTTTGGCTGATGAGCGAACTGTGGGAGGAGCTGCCGGAGGTCGGCGATCCGGACAAGCCGAAGCTCGTCTTCTTCTTTGACGAGGCCCACCTCCTCTTCCGCGACGCCACCAAGGAGCTGATCCAAAAAGTCGAGCAAGTGGTGCGGCTGATCCGCTCAAAGGGCGTCGGCATCTATTTCGTCACCCAATCGCCGACCGACATTCCCGACATCGTGCTCTCCCAGCTCGGCAACCGCATCCAGCATGCGCTGCGCGCCTATACGCCGGCGGATCAGAAAGCGGTGAAGGCGGCCGCGGCGTCCTTCCGCACCAATCCCAATCTCGATGTGGCCAAGACAATCCAGGAATTGGCGGTCGGCGAGGCATTGGTTTCCACACTCGACGAAAGCGGCGCGCCGACGCCGGTGGCGCGCACCAAGGTACGCCCGCCCAACAGCCAAGTCGGCACGCTGCTGCTCGCGACGCGCCAGCAGATGATCGCCGATTGCGATCTCGGCTCCGCCTACAAGCAGGAGATCGACCGCGAGAGCGCCTACGAAATCTTGAGCGGACGCGCGCAGGCCGCGGCCAGCGCGGCCGCTGCCGAAGCCGAGCAACAAGCGCAAGCGAAGGCCGCCGCGAAAGCGGCCAGATCCGCATCGCCAGCCGCGCCGCGCGCACGCGCGCAACCCGTCACACCCGTCGAGCGCGTCGGCGCCCGCGTCGCCACCGGCGTCGTCAACACGCTGGCGCGCGAATTGATGCGCGGAATCTTGGGCACGCCGAGACGGCGGAGATACTAGCCTCCTCCTCGTCCTTCCCCGTTAGGTGGCGCGTGCGGCAGCACGCGACGGAGGGTGAGCGCTGAATCTGCAGGCGCTTGGGCCGCCCCCTCAGCCAGCTCCGCTGACAGCTCCCCCTACCGGGGGAGATTAGCGTGATGACTTGGCTCACAGCCTTAGGCGCTCTAGCGGCGACGCGATCACACCCAACACCACCGTCAGTGCGATCGCCAGCGCCCAGATCGCGAACACGTTCCAATGATTGGGGCGGCCGACGAGAGAGGCGATCGTGTATCCGAGGCCCTGCCACAAATAGATCGAGTAGCCCGACCTGATGAAGGGCTTCACCCACGCCGCCTCAGCCAGTGCTTCAATCCGCTTCGCATCGATCATCCGCGCGGCGATCAGCCATGCCGCCACCCAGGCGCAGCTGAACAGGAAAAACATCGCGTTCGGCGGAAACTTGTTGGACTGCATCACCGCCGTCACGTGCGTTGGATAGAGCGTCAGCGCAGCGGCCATTGCCGCAAGCGCGGCGACGAGCACAACGCCGTAATCGCGCGTCGCGAAGCGTGCGGTCCCGGCGCCCAGTCCGAAGCCGAACAGCGCCCACAGCAGATATGTCACGCTCTCGCGGTCGAGCTCCGTTGCGCGCAGCCAGAACGTATCGACCGCCAGCACGATCAGCGTCCCGCTCGCCGCCCACACCCAGAGCGGCGCCATGCGCCAGACCGGCAGCCGCGTCAGCCACGGCATCAGCACCGTCACCACCAGGAATGGCGTCACGAACCATAGATGCCAGCTCATCATCATGTAGGCGTGGCCCTCAGCGCGGCGGAACGGATCGAGCCAAGCCTGCAATGTTTCGAGCGTCGGCAGGCCGCGCGCGTAGATCACGATCAGCGCGCATACGAACGTGTACGCCCAATACGGCGCGAGGATGCGCACGCCGCGGCTCAGCAGATAGAATCCGTATGCGCGCAGGGTCTTCGGCTGCGGCGCGTGCGCGAACGCGGCGCCGCTGACGATGAAGATGAGCGGCATCTCGAACAGCAGGATCGAATTGGCTGGCGCCGGGATGATGCCGAGCCAGAACGAGCCGTGGATGATGGTCACGACATAGGCCATCAATAGCCCGCGTGCGACATCGAGCCCGACCACGCGCTTGGCGCCGCCAGACTTCACCGCGCGCTGCCGAGGTTGCGTTTCCATCCCCGCCACTCCGCCGCGATTCGCGTTAACGCGAAACCGCGGCGGCGGGCCAATAGCGTCGGCGTCGACGGACGGCTAGCGGCCGATGCGGCGGCTGACGGCGTTCTCTTCACGGTTGAGCCGGCGCTGTTCGGCGCGCGTGATGTGGCCGCCGTTGAGACGCGCGTCGAACTGCTCCTGCCGGAAGATGACGCGGTCGGCGACACGCAGGCGATGCGCTTGCGCGAAGCTCAAGTCGCCTTCGCGGCGCTCCTCGGCGATGCGCCGGTTCTGGTTCTGCAGCCGGTCGACGACTTGGTCGCGTCGCGGGTGATGGTACTCCCAGCGCGTTTCCGCCGAGGCGGACGAGGCCGCGCCCAGCACCGCCAGCGCCGACAGAGCGCCCACCAGAGTCATTTTGGTTTTGATCCGCATCTCAATCGCTCCCATTTGCGGTTTCGACGCTCCGCGCATCGGCCGCTCCATGTCCTTCGCGTTGATAGAACGGCCGCGCATGCGCGCTCCGTCGCGCCTTTCGCGGTTAACCGCGCCGATCCCTGCGACCTGAACGGCAGATGAATGAGCGCGTTAAGCCTGGGTGACGCCCTTCCGCCATTCAGCGTCGCGGCGCTGCAGCGCGAGATAGGACTTGCCGCGCATCTCCATCAGCCGCGAGGCGGTGCGCTCGAACTCGAAACTCTGATCGCCCACGGCATAGAGTTCCGACGGCTGCGCATCGGCTGACGCCACCAGCTTCACCTTCGCCTCGTAGAGTGCGTCTATCAAGGCGCGAAAACGCGCCGCCTCCTCGCGCATGGAGGGCGTGAGCTTCGGGATATGTTCCAGCAGCACGGTGTGGAAAAATTCGGCAATCTCGAGATAGTCGGCCGCGCCCAGCGGGCGCGCGCACAGTTCCTCGAACGTGAACCGCGCGACGCCGGCAGCTTCCCTTTCGACCTTCAGCACTCGGCCGCCTACGTCGAGCGTCGTCGATTGAGGCGCAGCACCGTGCGTGAGACGCGCCCACGCCCGGTTCATGGCTTCGTCCGCCGCCGGCCCCAGCGGCGTGTAATAGACCGGCGCGGCCATCAGGCGCTCGAGCCTGAAATCGCGCGGCCCCGCCAATTCCACGAGATCGAGTTTGTCCTTGAGCAGCGCGATGAACGGTTCGAACAGCTGGCGGTTGATGCCGTTCTTATAAAGCTCATCCGGCGGTCGATTCGAGGTGGCGACGATGACCACCTCGTCGGCGAACAGGCGCTCGAACAGCCGCCCGATGATCATCGCATCGGCGATGTCGGTCACCTGCAGTTCGTCGAAGCACAATAGCCGTGCTTCGTCGGACACTTCCTTCGCCGCTTGCGCGATGAGCTGATCACGCCCCTGCCCGTTCTCGCGCGCGCGGCGTAAAAATGCGTGCCGCGCCAGCATGAATTCGTGGAAGTGGACGCGGCGCTTTTTCTTCACCGGCGCGCTCTCGAAAAACACATCCATCAGCATCGACTTGCCGCGCCCGACCGGGCCGTAAAGGTAGAGCCCGCGCGGGGCTGCGCCTTTGCCGAGCCAGGCATCCGGTCGCCAAAGCGCCAGCTCTCGCCCCAGCTCATCGAGCCGCTCGGCGGCGCGGACCTGATCGGGATCGGGCTGCAAGTCGCCCGCCTCCACTCGAGCGCGGTATGCAGCCAAGGGCGAAGTCATGGGTGCTCCATCGCCCCGCACAAAGCCTGCATCAGGTACGATTGCAAGCGCTTGACCTCTTTGCCCCGCCCCCATGGCATGCTTGTCTGTTCGCAGCGATTTCAGAGTCGGGGATCATGGACGACATCGCCGCGCCGCCGGTGCAATCCAAGCACATCGTCGATGTCCTGATCGAGGAGCGCGCGCCGCGTCTCTCGAACGGGCCGCTCTGGCCAATACTGCGGCCGGCGCTCTACTCGGTGCTGAACTACGACAAGGCGCGCTTCATGGCCGACCGGATCGCGCCGATGTCGGGGCATGATGCGCTGGAGTTCGTGGCGCAGCTGTTGAGCGTGAAGCTCGAGCTCAACGGGCTCTACCGCCTGCCGCGCTCCGGCTCGTTCCTGCTGCTCGCCAATCATCCGACCGGCATCACCGACGGCGTCGCGGTCTACGATGCGGTCAAGCAGGTGCGGCCTGAGGTCAAGTTCTTCGCCAATTCCGATGCACATCGCGCCTGTCCCGGCTTCGTCGACAATCTCATCCCGGTCGAATGGGTCGTGGGCAAACGCACGCGCGAGCGCACGCGTCTGACCCTCAAGATGACCGAGCAGGCGGTCGACGCCGGCCATCCGATCATGATCTTTCCCGCCGGACGCCTGGCGCGGCTGCGCAACGGCGTGCTCGTCGATCCCGAATGGATGGCGACGGCGGTGAGTCTGGCGCGCAAGTACCGGCTGCCGATCGTGCCGTGCCATGTCGCTGGGCCATATGCGTTATGGTTTCACGGCTTCGCGGCGATCTCCGCGGAATTGCGCGACATCACCCTCTTCCACGAACTGCTCAACAAGCGCGGCAAGACCTATCGCTTGAATTTCGGGCCGGTCATTCCGCCAGATCAACTCGCCGGCGACGCCAATGTCGTGACACGGCGCATCAAGCATTACGTCGAGCGCGTGCTGGGCGCGGGGCCGGATGCGGCTTTCGATCCAGAGGGACCGGAATGCGCGTGGCGCGATCCGCCGGCGGCGTCCCCAGCGTCGAAGCTGGTGAAAGATGCTGGGGCTTGACGCTGGTCTTTCTATATGGCAAGTTATGTCAATGAACGCTCCCAAGCGCTCTCCGAATATGCAAAAAATCACGGTCGAGGTGGACGCCGACGTGCTGGAGGCCGCTCGTCAGGAGGGAGCGAGTGTCACAGATACGGTACGCCAGGCTTTGCGCCGGCAAGCGCATGTATTGGCCAGCCAGAGACTTTTGGCGCTTCGCGGAAAGGTTAAGTTCGACATCGACTGGCGTGAACTTCGCGGCAAGGATGACGAGGAGTGATCGCAGCAGATTCATGCGTCGTCATTGATCTGCTCGAGGGTCTGGACACCTCGCAAGTCAGCAAGCTCGCTGAACTACTATCCAGCGCCAATGCAGTCTTAACGCCAGCGACGCTGACGGAGTTGCTGTCTGCGCCAAAACCTCAACGTCTGCTGGAGGACATCCTCCCGAATTTCATCGTGCTTGACATCGACGATGGCTATTGGGAGCGCGCGGGCGCCTTGCGCGCCAAAGTACTCAGGGCTGGCCGCAAGGCCCCGTTTGGCGACGCCTTGATCGCGCAATCTTGCATCGATGCGGACGTTCCTTTGCTGACACGCGACACGGATTTTGCCGCCTTTGCCAAACTTGGCGGCCTCAAACTCGCCTAAACCTTCCGCTCCACCATCGCCTTCTTGATCTCGGCGATCGCCTTGGCGGGGTTGAGCCCTTTCGGGCAGACCTGCGTGCAGTTCAGAATCGTGTGGCAGCGATAGAGCTTGAACGGGTCCTCGAGCGCATCCAGCCGTTCGCCCTGATGTTCGTCGCGGCTGTCGGCGATCCAGCGATATGCCTGCAGCAGCGCCGCCGGGCCCATGTAGCGCTCGGGATTCCACCAATAGGACGGGCACGCCGTCGAACAGCAGGCGCAGAGGATGCACTCGTAGAGTCCGTCGAGCTTGGCGCGCTCTTCGGGGCTCTGGCGCCATTCGGCGTCCGGCTCCGGGGTTTCGGTCTGCAGATAGGGCTGGATCGATGCGTACTGCGCCGTGAAGTTGGTCAAGTCGGGCACCAGGTCCTTCAACACCGGCTGGTGCGGCAGCGGCGAGATGGCGACCTCGCCCGCCGGCAATTCGTCCATGCCCTTGGTGCAGGCGAGCGTGTTGCGCCCGGATATGTTCATGGCGCAGGAACCGCACACACCTTCGCGGCACGAGCGGCGGAAGGTGAGCGTCGAATCCATCGTGTTCTTGATGGCGATCAGCGCGTCGAGCACCATCGGGCCGACCTTGTCGAGATCGAGTTCGTAAGTGTCCCAGCGCGGATTCTCGCCGCTCTCGGGATCGTAGCGGTAGATCTTGAACGCCCGCACGCGCTTTGCGCCTTTGGGCGCCTTGTGGCGTTTGCCGCGGCGGACCTCGGAGTGCTTCGGGAGCGTCAGTTCGACCATGAGGCGGTGATGAGCTTCGTTGCATAAGCCGTCAAGGTGACGAATTGGGCTCCATCAATTCGAGCCGATTGCCGAACGGATCGTCCACATAGCAGCGGTCGTAGCCTTCGAGCGGTTCGTCTTCGCGCGCGGGGAAACCGGCTGCGGCGAGCGTAGCTTTGAGCGCGGGCAGGTTCTCCACGATGAACGCCGGATGCGCCTTCTTCGCCGGCTGGAAGGCCTTTTCGACGCCCAAATGCACCTTGAGCGCGCCCCGCTCGAACCAGCAACCGCCGCGCTTGGCGAGATGCGGCGGTTTCGGCGCCTCCGGGATGCCCAACAGCTCCGAATAGAATCGCCGCGCGTCGACCTCCCTGCCCTCTGGCATGGCGAGTTGGACGTGATCGATGGCGACGACGCGCATCAGTCGGCGCCCGTGGTCTGCTGATTGCGCCCGTACCAATCGATGCGCCGCGTGGCGATCATGGTGGCGGCGATCACTGCAAAGGCGACGATGGAGCCGGCGAGCAGCGCGAAATCCTCGAGCGTCATCAGCACGTACATGGCGCCATAGAGCACGGCGAGCGCCGCAAACGCGCGCACGCCCACCGCCCGCGATTTGAACGAGGCGCCGGCGTAGTACGCAAGCAGGCCGACCGTCGCGGCGGCGGCGATGATGAAGGCCAACGTGAAACCGATGAGTTCGGTGAGCGAAAGCAGCAGCAGGTAGAATACGCATTGCGCGAGACCGACGAGGATGTATTGGGCCGGGTGGGCCTTCCTGCTGCTGACCGCTTCGAAAATCAGCGTCGCCAGGAACACGATGCCGATGAACATGATGCCGTAGGCGACGGCGCGGCCGACGCCGCGATAGATGTCGTCGGGATCGACGAAGCTCACGGCCATGTCCCGGCTGGCCGCGTTGCCCAAGCCGAAGTTCTTCAGATCCGCCGCCTTCTCCAGACCGCGCGCCACGAAGGGCACCCGCCATTCGAGCGCGAAGCCCTGCTGCGTCATGCGCAGCGGCTGACTGGATTGGAAATAGCCCTCGGCGTGCGCGTCGCGGCGATCGCCGTGGATGCGTGCGGTGGTGTCCTGGGCGAACGCGGCGATGGCGAAACGCTGGGCGCCGGTCAGATCGAGCCGCGTCTGCACATCGAGCGGCGCCGGGTTCGTCATCGGCGCAGGGGCTGCGAAGGCTTGCAGGCCGCTCGCAGGCGGAGGAATTGGCCGGCTATCCAGCGACGAGCGGGAATAGTCCGGCGGCGGCGCGCTCATGCTCAGGTCGGACACCGGCTCAAAGGTCGCGGCCGCGCCATCGGCGAAACGCACCTGTGCGGCGTTGCGGATGGCGCGACTGTCGCTGACGAACATCAGGATGCGCGCGCGGTTCCAGTCGAAGCGATAGGACGGGTCGGCGCCGCGCAGCGCGGCCGCCGGATCGAAATGCGCGCTGAATTGCATGGCGGCGGTGTAAACGGCGGCGCGATAGATGCCGCGGCGGCGCTGTTCGACGCTTAGCGTCGCGTCGGCCGAGCCGGTATCGGCGAAGACGACGTAGTTGCCCTGCTCGGTCCGGTGCTGGACGCGGCCCTGGTCATCCTGCGCATCGTAGCTGTGCTGGTACGGCACCAGTAGCATCGGGCCGCCGACGACTTGTTGCCCGCCCGACCACTGGCCGATCTCGGTGGTCACTTGCGCAGCGCGGCTCTGGCGCTCGCCCACGAGCGCGCCGACAAACAAGAGCGGCACGCCCATTATCAGCACGAGCAAACAGACAAGCAGGAGCTTGAGGCCAAGCGATCCGCGCGGGATCAAGCCGGCGATGGGGTTCTGAGCCACTCTCCCTCCTCGTGGCGCTGACGTAGGCCCGGATACTTAAGCGCGCTTCATGGCGATATGTCGACGTCGACGGCGCTGCGCGGCGGCTGCCAATCCTCCTGCTGTGCAACACGCGGCTGCGCCGTCCACGCGAGCACGAAGGCGGCGACGCCAAGCAGGGCGCAGCCGAACGACCACAGCAGCACGACCCAATCGTAGCGCGCGCTGGATTTGTCCTGATCGGCGCCGCGTTCGATGCGTGCTTGCCTGCGTGCGTCGATGATCAGGAATCCGATCACGAACACAAAAGGCAGCGCGAGGCCCCACGGCGCGGCGCGGACCATGCCTTCGCGGACAAGCAATCCAAGCGAGCCGACGGCGAGCCCGCCGAGCACCAGGAACTCGACCAGCGCTTGGCCGCGATCGCCGAAGGCGGCGCGCATGCGGCGGCGGCGTGCGCCCATTTCGGCGAACATCGCCGGCAGGAATCCATTCATCGCCATGCACATAAAGCAGGCTTGATCGCGCGCAAGGCCTTGCCCGCATCCCTCGATTTTATGGGCAAGCGGACCTAGATTTGGGCCACGGAGAGCGTTGCGATGAAGCTGAAGACGATCGGCCTCGTGCTAGGCGGACTGGTGGGCGTGCTGGTGCTTGCGGCAGTGCTGTTCCTGGTATTCTTCCCCAAGGAGCTTGCCGCGCGCGAAGCCGAACGACGGATCGAAGCGGCGACGCATCGCCAGCTGAGCCTGGGCAACGATCTCAATGTGACCTTCTGGCCGGCGCTGGGATTCTCGGCCAATTCCGTGAGCCTTTCTAATCCGCAGGGCTTCGGCGGCAATGAACAATTCCTGACCGCGGATCGCGTGGTGTTCGCCGTGGCGGTGTTGCCGTTGCTGCACGGCGACATCCAGGTGCGCCAATTGAGCTTCCAGGGCGCACACGTGAATCTCCGCGCCAAGACCAACGGCGAATCAAACTGGACATTTCCGACGCAAAACAATTCGCACGAGCAGACGACCATCGAAGATCTGCGCCTCGACAATGTGCAATTGATCGACAGCGCGATTTCGTTCCAGGGCGGCGACGGGCAGGAGCCGCTCGAGCTGGCGCATGTGGATGCGCAACTGGCCCTGCAATCCTTGGATCAGCCGGCGCATTTGACGGCCGCCTTCGACTATCGCGGCCAGCGGCTCAACATCGACGGCACGCTGACCAAGCCGCGCGCGGTGATCGAGCACGGGCAAACCCCGCTTAGCGTGAGCGTGCGTTCGCCGTTGCTGACGGCAAGCATCAACGGAAATTTCAATGCGCAGACCGGCGCGCTCGACGGCCAGGTCAGCGCCAACGGCGGAAGCTTGCGGCGGATGCTGAGCTGGCTCGGCACGCCGATGGAATCCGGCCCGGGCTTCGGCGCCTTCAATGTGAGCGCGGCGATGACCCATCACGATCAGGAGACGGCGCTGACACGCGCCTCGCTGCGGCTCGACGCTTTGCAGGCCAATGGCAATCTCACCCTGACGCAGCCGCCGAACGGGCGCCTGCGCATCAGCGGCGCGCTGGCGGCGCCGATGCTTGACGTCAACACCTATCTGCCGCCGCCGGCGCAGGGGGCGCAGGGTGGCGGGGTGGCGGTGAGTTCGGCCTGGAGTTCGGCGCCGCTGGATCTGAGCGGGCTGCGGGCGCTCGACGCCAACCTCGACCTCAGCGTCGCGGCGCTCAAGTTTCAACGGCTGAACTTCTCCAATGTCGCGCTCAATCTGCGCGTTGCGAATGGAGCGGCGGACGCGCGGCTGACGCGGCTGGCGCTTTACGGCGGAAGCGGCACGGGCCGCCTTATCGCCGACGGGTCGAGCGCGACGCCGCGCGTGGCGTTCGAGCTGAACGCGCAGGGAATCCAGGCCGAGCCCCTGCTCCACGACGCGATCGCGTTCGACAAGATCACCGGCCACGGGCGCTTGGTGGCGTCGATCGTGGGCCAGGGCCGCTCGCAGGCGGCGTTGATGCAGAGCTTGCGCGGCAATGCCTCGTTCTCGTTCAACGACGGGCAGATCAAGGGTGTCAATCTGGCGGCGATCTCGCGCTCGATTCAGTCCGTGCTGACCGGTCAAGCGGTGGGCGCCGGCGCTGCGACCGATTTCGCGGAACTGGCGGCGACTTTCCAGGTCGCCAATGGCGTGGCGGCGACGCAGGACCTGCACATGCTCAATCCGTTCGTGCGCATGGATGGGCAAGGGCTGATCAATATCGGCCAGCAATCGCTC
>JAFEDV010000515.1 GCA_018241475.1 Pseudomonadota bacterium
CACGAAGCGGCGCCGGGACATCACATTCAGGGCGCGCTTGCACGCGAGCTGACGGGGCTGCCGGATTTTCGACTCAACTTCTATCCCAACGCGTTTGGCGAAGGCTGGGGGCTCTATTCAGAGCGGCTAGCCGGCGAGATGGGAATCTATCACACGCCGTACGAGCATTTCGGCCAGCTCTCGTACGAGATGTGGCGCGCGTGCCGCTTGGTCGTCGACACCGGCATGCACGCCATGGGGTGGACGCGTCAGCAGGCGATCGACTATCTCGCGTCGAACACAGCGCTTTCGTCCCACGAAATCCAGACCGAGGTCGACCGCTACATCGGCTGGCCTGGGCAGGCGCTCTCCTACAAGGTGGGGGAGATGGAAATCCTGGCGCTGCGCCATCGCGCCGAGGAAAGCTTGGGGTCGCGCTTCGACATCCGCGCGTTCCACGATGCGGTGCTGGCCAATGGCGGCGTGACGCTGCCGGTGCTGCGCCGACAGATCGAGGCTTATATTGCTGCGGCCCAAGCTGCGGCGCGCTAACCTTTCAAGATCTCCAGCATCGCCATGGCGGCGGCGGGGTTGCGCTCTTTGGCGCCGCTGATGAAGTAGAGAAAGACGTCGCCGCGCTTTTCCCATTCGCGCGCAGTTTTGGCCCATTTCCTGAGAGCGGGCTTGGGATAGCCCGCCGGCTCACCGGCCTGCGTGAGCTCGAGACGCGCGTAAGCGAAATTGGCGGTCGGCTCAGCGATCAGCGGATGCTTTTCCGACTCGACCGTGACGACCGCGATGTTGCGCTCGCGCGCGAGTCTTAGAAACGCCTCGTCCTGGAAACTCGCGTGGCGGACTTCGAGCGCGTGGCGGAGCGGGAGCGTCTTCACCTTGTCCGGCAGCATGTCGAAGTAGGCAGACACCTCCGCCAGGTCGAACTTCTTGTAGGGCGCCAGCTGCCAGAAAATCGGGCCGAGCTTCGAACCGAGTTCGCTGACGCCGCTCTTGAAGAACCATTCGATCGAGTCCTTCGCCTCGCGGAGGTCCTTGCGCTGCACGGCGGCGCGCGGCGCTTTCACCGAGAACATAAAGTCATCCGGCGTCGACGCCGCCCACTTCTTGAACGAAGTAGCACTCTGGGTGCGATAGAAGGTGGCGTTGATCTCGATCGCTGTCACTTTACTCGCTGCGTATTCGAGCTGCTTCGCCGCTGCGAGCTTAGGGGGGTAGAATGTTTCGTTCCAGGGTTCGTAATTCCAGCCGCCGATGCCGACGCGGATCATGACTTGCCCCTCAAAGCAACACTGCAGTGGCGAATGCGGCCGCGGCAAGGGCGCCGACGACCCAGGAGGTGGGGTCCTTCAGCGCAAACGCCAACGGATCGTCGTGCATCTCGCCGCGATCGAGCTTGATCCAGACGCGGCTCAGCCAGAACACGACTGCCGCGGGCAGCGCCCACAAGAACGCCGGCGTCGCGTAGTGCACCGCCCTGGTCGGATCGCGCAGATAGAGCGCGAGCACAAGCGCGCTGATCATGCCGGCGCCAACGCCGATGCGCTTCAGCACCGGTCCGTCGCTCGCGCGATAGCCGCGGCCGATGAGGTCGCTGCGCATAACGTCGACTTCTGCCGCGCGCTTGGCCAGCGCAAGGCCGAAGAAGAAGAATCCCGAGAAGGCGAGCAGCCAGTCACTGGCCGGAAAGCCGGTCGCCACGCCGCCCAGCACGATGCGAAGCGTGTAGAGGCCGGCAAGCGTGAAAACGTCCACCAGAGTGATGCGTTTAACCACGAAAGTGTAGAGCGCCGAGGTCGCCGCATAGACCAGCAGCGGCAGCAGCGCGCCGCTCGCCCGGCCGAGCGTCAGGCCCGATGCGAGCAGGGCGATTGCCGCGATAATGCCGAGCACCGGCGGCGCCGAGCCCCTGGCGAACGGGCGATGGCGTTTGCGCGGATGCTGGCGGTCGGCGCCGATGTCGGCGAGATCGTTGACCAGATAGATGCTCGACGCCACGAAGCTCAACGCCATGAAAGCGAGCAGCGCATGACGCCAGGCGCTGGCGTCGAACCAGCCTTGCCCGACGAGCATAGGGAGGAAAACCAGGAAATTCTTGGACCACTGCTGAGGCCGCATCGCCTTCAGCAGACCGCGGATGGCGTCGTGCTCCTGAGCGAAAGTGCGCTCAATGGCAAAGTCCGCCGCGGCTCTGCGTACTAGACGACGGGGAGCATTGACGACGACCGCGCTCGCGGCGGCGCGCCACACCTTGATATCGGCGCTCTCGTTGCCGGCATAGGCGAAGCCTTCGGGAAACGCGGCAATGAGCGCCTCGGCCTTAAGCTGCGACTTGAGATTGATTTCGCCGTCGGAAGCGAAGACGCCGTCGAAGCAACCGACATGCCGGGCGACGGCCTCCGCCGCGCCGCGATCGGAGGCGGTTGCGAGTACGACAGTGCGCCCGCCGGCGCGCTCCTCGCGCAGCCAGGCGATCAGGCGCTCGTCGTAAGGCAATGCCTCGGGTTGCGGCGGAAACATCTCAGCAAGCCGCGCCTTGGCGTGCGCGCGTCCGCGCGTCAGCCAGACCACGAGCCGCGGCAGCAACCAGGGACGCTCGAACCCGAGGCGGATCATCGCTTCGATGAACAGGTCGCAGCGGATCAGCGTACCATCGAGATCCACCGCAAGCGGCGGGCGCGTGGCAGCATCAACAGCGGAGGCAGGAGTATCGAGCATCAGCCGCCGGTGAATTTCGGCGAACGCTTTTCGCTGAATGCGTCGACCGCTTCCTTGTGGTCCGCCGTTTCATGCGCAAGCGCCTGGAACGCAGCCGAGAGTTCCATGATGTCGGAAAGCCGGCCATGCTGCGATTCACGCAGCAGGCGCTTGGCGAGGCGCACCGCGCGCGGCGGATTGACGGCGATGCGCTCGGCGAGCTTGTGCGCCTCGGCCATGAGTTGATCATCGGGCGCGATCCTGTTCACGAGTCCGATGCGCGCGGCTTCCTCGGCGTCGATCGAATCGCCGGTGAGGATCATTTCAGCGGCGCGCGCGGGGCCGATGGCCTGCGTCAGAATCCAGGCGCCGCCATCGCCGGGAATGATGCCGACCTTCACGAAGCTCGACGCCAGTTTCGCGGAAGCGCCGGCGATACGTATGTCGCAGAGAATGCCGATATCGAGGCCGAGACCGATGGCGGGGCCGTTGATCGCGGCGATGGTGGCGACTTCGATATCCGCCAGTGTGCGGATGATCTGCTGCACGCCGCGGCGATAGTTGGCGCGCGTGCCGTCCGGTTTCGATTGCGGACCTATGCCGGTGCGTTCGCGAATGGCCTTGAGATCGCCGCCAGAGCAGAATGCCTTGCCTGCGCCGGTGAGGATGACGACGCTGATCTCCGGATCGTCATGCGCGCGCATCAGCGCGTTCGACAAGTCCCGGCAGTCTTCCAGCGTGCCGATGGCGTTGCGCGCTTCAGGCCGGCTCATGGTGACCACGGCGATGCGGCCGGTCTTTTCGTATGTGGCGAAAGTCATTTGTGTTCCTGGGCGCTCCTCGACGCGCGGCTTAGGCTATCGTGCGCCGGCGCTCAACTAGTCCTGGCTCGCCTGCCCCACGATATAGGCGGTGAGCGGCTCAGCTTGCACCTGGGCGCCGTTGCGCAGCACCTGTAATTGTCCCGATCCGTCATTCTTGAGGGAAATATGATAGCTGAACCCGTCGCGGGCGGGGAAAGTGAAGTCGGAGCCGTCCGGGCGCACGCTTTCCTGCCCGCCGCGGACTTCCACCGAGAAGGCGGTGGACCGGCCGTTGTCGCTTTGGTCGATGGGCTGTGTGGCGGCGTTCGCGAAATCGAAAGTCGTGTAGATGAGGTCGCCATCGGCGTCCTCGTGGATGACGAAGCTGCGGCGCCGGGTAAAGGCGGCAACGCGGGTGCGCGGCAGCCAGCGGCATTCGACATTGCGATCGCCGATCTGCACGCTGGTGTAGGGCGTCGTGTAGGCGGCGGCGGGCGTTTCAAAATTTCCCGCATTGACTTGGCGCACGTGGCCAAAGTCTTGGCCATTTTGAAGGAGTGGCGTGTAGATACTGCCGGCGGCGCCGTCACCTTCGCCGAGTTGCAGATCGAGTGAGCGCACCGTGGCGCCGCTACGCTTATCGTATTCGATGAAGCGGGTTTGGTTTTGGTTCGAGGTGTTGGCGAAGAGATAGACGACCGGCGCGTCGATGCCGTCGCAGAAGAACCAGATTTGCGACTGGTTTGGCGTGGGCGCCGTTCGCGTCGGCGGGTCTGTGGCGGCCGCTCGCGTTGTAGCAGCTGGCGCGGAGCTGGTGGGATTGCCGCAACCTGTCAGCGCGGCGACGACGAGGAACAACAGGGCGCGCATGCGAGATCTCCCACGCAAACCTAGCATTGGCGCCGCTCGGGGCAAGATTGCCATTAGAGCCCAAGCTTCGTGCGCGTCGCTTTTGTGATGGTCACCGCCGATTTTGCATAGTCGAACCATGGATCGGGCTCGGCGAGGCGCGCGGCCATGTCTTTTAGCTTGAAAACGTTGGCGGCGGGGATGGTCTTCAGTTCGCGCCAGCTCACCGGCACGGCGATCGGCGCCGTGCCCTTGGCGCGCGGGGAGTAGGGCGCGATCGCCGTTGCGCCGCGTCCATTGCGCAAATAGTCGACGAAGATGCGGCCCTTGCGGCGCGCCTTGGCCATATTGGCGACAAAGCGCTTGGGATCGAGCGCCTCGATTTGCTCGGCCAACGCGCCCGAGAAGCCCTTCACCTCGTCCCACGAATGCTTGCGCTTCAAATGCAGCACGATGTGGATGCCCTTGCCGCCGGTGATCATGGCGAAGGAGGGAAGCTCTGCGGAGTCCAGTAGCGCCTTGATGTCGAAGGCCGCACGCTTGACCAGTTGAAACTCGAGGTCCTCGTCAGGATCGAGGTCGAACACCATGCGGTCGGGATGCTCTAGATCGTCGTTCTTCGAGCCCCAAAGGTGGAACTCGAGCGCGCTTATCTGGCAGGCCGAGACGAGCGCTGTCGCGTTCGGCAGCGTCAGATAGTCTTCTGTCTTGCTCTTTTCCTTGATCGGAATGGTCTTGATGGCGTCTGGCATGCCGGCCATCGCGTGCTTCTGGAAGAAGGTCTGTTTGCCCACGCCATCGGGCGCCCGCACGAGGCTCACGGGGCGGCCGTAGAGGTAAGGTCCCATGCGCTCGGAGGCCATATCGAGATAAGCCGCCAGCTCGGCTTTGGTGACCCCGGCTTCGGGGAAGAGCACCTTGTCGGGGTGAGTCAGGCGAACGCGGGTTTTCATGGCTGGCGCCGCGATCTCGGCTTGCACTTCATGTGCCGATTTGTCGCCGCGCAAGCCGAGGAAGACGCCATGGCGGACTGCGCCCTCGCCGGTAAATTCCGCGAACTTCACCTGCGCGACGAGCCTGGGCTCTACCCATTTTGCGCCGCGCGCGGCTTCCCGCGGAACGGGGAGCGCAGGTTTGGCGCGGCCGATCTTGCTCAGCTTCTCGGAGATCGAGGCGAGTGTCTTGTCATTGAAACCCGTACCGACATTGCCGCGATAAACGAGCTTTCCGTTCTGGCGGTCGGCGAGCATGAGCGACGCGAAAGCGCGGCCTCTGGCGGAGGGCTGATAGCCGATGACCGTGAATTCCTGCTCGTTCACAAGCTTGATCTTGAGCCAAGCGTGGCTACGGCCGCTCTGGTAAGTCGAACTAGCTTTCTTCGACACCATGCCTTCAAGACCCTTCTCGCGAAAAGCATCCAGCACATTGGGGCCGTTGCCTTCAAAATAGGGGCTCAGGCGGATAGGCGCCCGCGCCTTGGCGAGCGCCTTCTCCAGTCTTTGCTTGCGCTCGGCGAGCGGAAGCTTGCGCAGATCCTTGGCGCCTTCGGCCAGGAGATCGAAAGCAAAATAGGAGACGCCCTTGGCGACGCCGCTTTCGAGCGATTTCTGCAAGGAGGCGAAATCGGTGCGGCCGTTGGCGTGGGCGACAGCCACTTCACCATCGATCAGCAAGTCCTTCAGGTGCATCGCGGCGAGCGCGTCGGCGATGCTTGGGAATTTTCCGGTCCAGTCGAGGCCGTTGCGCGTATAGAGGCGAACGCTCTCGCCGCTGACTGAAGCGAGCAATCGATAGCCGTCGTACTTG
Source organism: Pseudomonadota bacterium (assembly GCA_018241475.1). Classification (GTDB taxonomy): domain Bacteria; phylum Pseudomonadota; class Alphaproteobacteria; order Caulobacterales; family Aquidulcibacteraceae; genus Vitreimonas. The sequence goes on from JAFEDV010000515.1 coordinate 6,147, forward strand.
ATCTCGTGAATCCACGAGTCGCCCACTGGCGGCCTTTCGACTCGAGTCGCCAGCATTGGCTCGACGAACGCCCACTTTGGCGGCTTGGCGGCGCGCGGCGTTTTCTCCCCGCCCTTGCTCCACACCCGCGCGCCCTTGGAGCGGACATCGTCGATGGTTCGGCCGGAGACGACGCTGGTGAGGCTGCGCGCCACGGGATCCTCGCGGCCGGCGAACGCGTCCTTGGACTTGAACAAGAGCCAGGGATTGCCGCGCTCGCCTTCGCGCGGCTTGATCTTGACCATGTGAAATTCGCCATTGAGCCGTTCGCCGGCGAGCACGAATTTCAGTTCGCCCTTGGCCATGCCTTCGTCGGGATCAAGCAGCCAGCGCACCTTGCCGGTGTCCCAGATGATCACCGCGCCAGCCCCGTACTCGCCCTTCGGGATGACGCCTTCGAATGAGCCGTACTCGATGGGGTGGTTCTCGGTGCGCATGGCGAGGCGCTTGACCGCGGGATCGAGCGAGGCGCCTTGCGGCACCGCCCAGCTCATCAACACGCCATCGTGCTCAAGCCGCAAATCGTCATGCAGGCGAGTGGCGGCGTGTTTCTGCACCACGAACATGCCGCAGGCGTCCTTGATCGCGCCGCCTGCGGGCTCGCTGGTCTTCTTGAAGTCGCGCTTGCGCTTGTACTCGGCGAGATCGCCGACCGCATCGCCCTGCTTGGCCCCGCGCTTGGCGGGGGCGCGGCTCATTTCTTGGCGCGTTTAGCCGGCGCTTTCGCGCGTGGCGCAGCGCGCACCTTCTCGGCAGCAGCTTTCGGCCGCTTGCCCGCGGACTTCGCAGCGGCCGCTTCGGCGCCGCCTTGCTTCTTGGCCAGCGATTTCTTCAGCGCATCGACCAGACTGACGACATTGTCGCCGTAATCCTTCGACGGCTCTTCCTGGTCTTCGAGAACAAGTTCGCCGTGGCGTTCGATCTTCTTCTTCACCAGGCGCTCGATGGCAGCGGCGTACTCATCCTCGAATTTGCTGGCATCGAACCTGGCTTTCTTGCGGCTGATCAGTTCTTCGGCGAGATCAATGAGATCGGCATCGAGTTTGCCAGTGGGAATTTCATCGAAGAACGACTTCGCCGCACGCAGTTCCTGCGCGTAGTGAACAGTCTCGACCGTCAGGCCATCCTCGTAGGGTTTCACCGCGGCGATGTAGGAGCGGCCGCGCATGGTGATCTGGCCGAGCCCCACGGTCTTCGTCTTCTTCAACGCCTCGCGTACGACGCGATAGGGTTCGTCGGCGAGCTTGCCGTCGGGCAGGGCATAGTACGGCTTGTCGAAATAGATTGGGTCGATGGTGTCGGCGGGCGCGAACTGGACCATGTCCAATGTCTTCTTGGAATCGACCTTCAGGGCGTCGAACTCTTCATCGCTGAACAGGACGTATCTGCCCTTCTGGTACTCGTAGCCCTTGACGATCTCGTCGTTGGGCACCGGCCCGACACCAGGCGCGACCTTCTCATACCGGATCCGCTGCTTCGAGGGTTCATGGATCTGGTTGAACGAAATCTTCTCCTTGGAATCCAAGGCCGAATAAAGCTTCACCGGCAACGCCACCAAGGCGAGCCGGATTTGCCCTGTCCACACTGGACGAGCTGGAGGCGCCATGACCCTAAAACACCCTGACAAGACCCGACGTTCCGTCAGCGTAACATTACTAACACCCCCCAGCAACGCGCGTGGTTAGCGTTTACCTAGTTTTGCGACCGCCGGTCTTGCGCCGTAGGTCGCGCGCACGGACTCGACGAAGACGCTCTGCTCGCGCGTGCGATCGGAGAACACCAACCCCACGTCGCGCGAGAGGTCGAAGCCTTCGAGCCTCACGGTCGCAAGGCCCGGCTGTTTGAAGCTTGCAGGTGCGACCGTGACGCCGAGCCCCGCCGCGACCATGCTCATGGCGCGATCGTCGCTGAGCGTGCGCAGACTGAAGGAGGGGCGCACGTCGCGATTGGTGAAATAGCGGCTGATCTCCGGCAGCCCCTCGCACTGCCTGCGCACGATCATGGTCTCGCCGGCCAGCGCGCCGCCATCGATGCTTTCCACCGCCGCGAGCCTGTGGCCCGAGGCGACGAAAAGAACGTAAGGTTCGCGGCGAAGCATTTCCTGCGCGAAGCTGTCCAGGCCGGGGCGCCGAATGGTGATGGCGAGGTCGAGCCGGCCGTCCGAGAGGCGGTTGGCGATGTCGCGCTCGGTGGAGTCGAGGATTTCCAGCGCTTCGCCGCTCGCATGTCTGGCGTGATGGGCGACAATGCGCTCGAGGTCGCGCGCGGCGACGGTGGATAGCACCCCGGCGCGCACCCGCTTCAGCTGCGGCGCGTCGGCGACGTCGCGAAGCGCGGATTCATATTCCTGCGTGATACGCCGCGCATGCGCGAGGAAGCGGCTGCCGGCGGGCGTCAGGGACACGCGCCGTGTCGTGCGTTCGAACAGGCGTGCGCCGACTTGTTCCTCAAGCTTGGCGATGCCGACCGACAATGTCGGCTGAGTGACGTTGACCTTGGCGGCCGCCTTCGAGAACGAGCCCAGCTCGGCCACAGCCAGAAAATACCGGAGCAGATAGCGATCCATAGACAATATCTATCAGTTTCGTTCGCAAAGTTCAATTTCTATTGGAATGTCAAATCAATTAGACACCGCGGAGCGCTGGCTTCCAGCCCGCGTCCGGCGTTCCAGGTGACCGGCCGTTGGGCTTGCGCATGCCTTGTGGGCCGGTTGGAAGCCGGCGGTCCGAAGCGGAGCCGTCAATGTCTGACTCCTACCAACTCGATTTCCAGCTCGGCGAAACCGCCGATGCGATCCGCGAGACCACGGCGCGTTTCGCGGCCGATCGCCTCGGGCCCAAGGCTGCCGAGATTGACGCGAGCAATGTTTTCCCGCGCGCGCTTTGGCCGGAGATGGGCGCGCTTGGGCTGCATGGCATCACAGTCGAAGAAGAGTGGGGCGGGCTTGGCCTCGGCTATCTTGAACACGTCGTAGCGATGGAGGAAATCTCGCGTGCGTCCGCGTCCGTTGGGCTATCGTACGGGGCGCACTCCAACCTCTGCATCAACCAGATCCGGCGCTGGGCTACGCCGGAACAGAAGCGCAGGTATCTGCCGAAGCTGATCAGCGGCGAACACGTCGGCTCGCTGGCCATGAGCGAAGCCGGCGCAGGCTCCGACGTCATCGGCATGAAGCTGCGGGCCGAGCACCGCGGCGACCGTTATGTGCTCAACGGCACGAAGTTCTGGATCACCAACGCTCCGCACGCCGACACGCTTGTGGTCTATGCCAAGACCGAACCGCTCGCCGGCTCGGGCGGCATCAGCGCCTTCATCGTCGAGCGCGGCATGAAGGGGTTCTCGACCGGTCAGAAGCTCGACAAGATGGGCATGCGCGGCTCGGACACCGGCGAACTGGTGTTCGAGGACTGCGAGGTGCTGGAGGAGAATGCACTGGGTCCCGTGAACCATGGCGCCGGCGTGCTGATGAGCGGGCTCGACTATGAGCGCGCGGTGCTGGCCGCTGGTCCGCTCGGAATCATGCAGGCTTGCCTCGATGTGGTGCTGCCCTATGTGCGCGAGCGCAAGCAGTTCGGCCGCCCGATCGGCTCGTTCCAGCTGATGCAGGCGAAAGTTGCCGACATGATCGTCGCGCTCAATTCCGCGCGCGCCTACGTCTATGCGGTGGCGAAGGCGTGCGACGCTGGCAAGACCACCCGCCACGACGCCGCCGGCGCCATCATGTTCGCCTCGGAAAATGCGGTGCGTGTGGCGCTCGAAGCCATCCAGGCGCTCGGCGGCGCGGGCTATACGCGCGACTTCCCGGTTGAGCGCTTCCTGCGCGACGCTAAGCTCTACGACATCGGCGCCGGCACCAATGAAGTGCGGCGGTTTCTGATCGGGCGCGAGGTGATTGGCGGAGGATGATGCACTCGTTGCCGACCACACCAGAGTCATTCCGGACGCGCCGCAGGCGCGATCCGGAACCCAGGGGCCAACGCACTCCCTGGGTTCCGGGTCTCGCTCCGCTCGCCCGGAATGACTCTGCGCAAGTATTGAATGCAGCATGAAATTCAAGTCCAACATCGATCCGAACAGCGAGAGCTTTCAGAAGAACGCCGCGCATCATCGCGCGCTGGCTGAGCAGCTGCGTGCGCGCACGGCGGAGATCGCCAAGGGCGGGTCGGAGGCGCACCGCAAGCGCCATACGGAACGGGGTAAGCTTCTCCCACGCGAGCGCGTGGAGCGGTTGCTTGATCCCGGCGCGCCGTTTCTCGAAGTCGGCGCGCTGGCGGCCTACGATCTCTACAATGGCGAAGCGCCGGCCGCGGGCATCATCACCGGCATTGGCCGCGTGTCGGGCCGGGAAGTAATGATCGTCGCCAACGACGCGACCGTGAAGGGCGGCGCCTATTTCCCGATGACGGTGAAGAAGCATCTGCGCGCCCAGGAGATAGCGCAGCAGAACAGGCTGCCGTGCGTTTATCTCGTCGATTCAGGCGGCGCCAATCTTCCACACCAGGCTGAAGTCTTTCCCGACCGCGACCACTTAGGCCGCATCTTCTTCAATCAGGCGCGCATGAGCGCCGAAGGCATCGCCCAGATCGCCTGCGTGATGGGCTCATGCACTGCCGGCGGCGCCTATGTGCCGGCGATGAGCGACGAGACCATCATCGTCAAGAACCAGGGCACCATTTTCCTGGGCGGCCCGCCGCTAGTGAAGGCGGCGACTGGCGAAGTGATCAGCGCCGAGGAGCTTGGCGGCGGCGACCTGCACGCGCGCAAATCCGGCGTGGTCGATCATCTAGCCGCGGATGACGCGCACGCGTTGTTTCTGGTGCGCCGGGCGGTGGCGAACTTGAACACGACGAAACTTGTTGGGCTCGGACTGCGCGAACCCCAGGCGCCGGCTTACGATCCAGCGGAGCTGTATGGCGTGCTGCCACCGGATGTGCGCGCGCCGTATGATGTGCACGAAGTCATCGCGCGCATCGTCGACGGCTCCGAGTTCGATGAGTTCAAGCCGCTCTATGGCGCCACGTTGGTCACGGGCTTTGCGCGCATCTGGGGCTATCCGGTCGCCATCCTTGCCAACAACGGCATCCTGTTCAGCGAAAGCGCGCTCAAGGCGGCGCATTTCATCGAGCTTGCCTGCAAGCGCGGCATTCCGCTGGTGTTCCTGCAGAACATTTCCGGCTTCATGGTCGGCGGCAAATACGAAGCCGGCGGCATCGCCAAGGACGGCGCCAAGATGGTGACGGCGGTGGCTTCAGCGGAAGTGCCGAAATTCACGGTGCTGATCGGCGGCTCATTCGGCGCCGGCAATTACGGCATGTGCGGGCGCGCCTACTCGCCGCGCTTTCTCTTCACGTGGCCGAACTCGCGCATCTCGGTGATGGGCGGCGAACAGGCCGCCTCCGTGCTGGCGCAAGTGAAGCGCGATGGGCTGGAGGCGAAGGGCGAGAAGTGGTCGAAGGACGAGGAGGAGAAATTTAAAACGCCGATCCGCGACCGCTACGAAGCGGAAGGCGATCCGTATCATGCGACCGCGCGGTTGTGGGATGACGGGATTATAGATCCAGCGCAGACGCGTGATGTGTTGGGGCTGGCGATTAGTGCGTCACTGAATGCGCCGATACCTGAGACGCGCTTTGGCGTGTTTAGGATGTAGGCATGGATATTCCTTCCATCATCGCAATTGTCGGCCTGCAGCTGTTTGTTGGCTGGGGAGTTATCCTCTTTCTGCTCTGGATAAGACCGGAATACATGTTCCTCGTGTTCTACGTTGTCGCGAACTACGTGGGAGTGTTCCTGATCCACGACGTGTGGCAACTGACGTGGGCGTATGCGCCTGTCTTCGTGCTGTATCGAGCGCTTGGCGCTGGTCTCACAATTGCTATCGGCGTTCCGATCGTGGCGCTGTTTAAGTGGCTCAAGGGCGGCGCCAATAGGCGCGCTGAAGGACTGGTTGCCGAAGCGCGCGCCGAGGCGGCAAGACAACCCGAATGACCGCTTCCTATCCCGCACTCCGCGTATGCCGCCGAGAGATCCCGGGTATCTTCTCGTCCTCCCCCGGTAGGGGGAGGTGGCGCGAGCGCCAGCACGCGACGGAGGGGATGGCGCTGCGTTCACCAGCATTGACGCCATCCCCTCAGTCACGCTTACGCGTGACAGCTCCCCCTATCGGGGGAGCACGAGGAGTCCGGACATGACCGCCGCTCCCCATCCCACACTCCGCGCATGGCGCGAGGATGACTTTCCGGCCTACGTGCTGTTGCACTCCGATCCGCACGTGGTCGAGTGGCTTGGCGGCACGCAGATGGACGCTGAGCAGATGCGCGCCGCGTTCGATCGCATGCGCACGGAGCTCGATGAGCGCGGCTGGGGCGTGTGGGCGATCATTGATGAACAGGGCTTTATTGTCGGCGCTGCGGGTTTGCAGCCGATCCGTGAAGGCTTGCCGCCTTATCCCGGCGTGGAAGCGGTGTGGCGGCTGGCGTTTCATGCACAAGGCAAGGGCCGCGTCACCACCGCGATGAAAGCGGTGCTGCCTTGGGCATTCGCGAATATCGCTGACCTCGACGAAATCCTGACGTTCACCGGGCGCACCAATCTCAAATCGCAAGCGGTGATGCAGCGGCTCGGCTTTGCGCGCGATCCGTCGCGCGATTTCGATCATCCTGCGCTGCCCGAGGGCCATCCGCTCCGGCCGCATGTGTTCTACGCGATGAAACGCTTCTGATGCTTAAGTCCGTCCTCATCGCCAACCGCGGAGAAATCGCGCGGCGCCTGATCCGCACCTGCAAGCGGCTTGGCGTGCGCACGGTCGCCGTTTATTCGGAGGCCGACGCCAAGGCGCTGCATGTGCGTGAGGCAGACGCAGCTGAGTTGATCGGGCCGCCGCCGGCGAAGCACTCTTATCTGCGCGGCGACAAGATCATTGCCGCCGCCAAGAAGCATGGCGCCGAGGCGATCCATCCTGGGTATGGGTTTCTTTCGGAGAATGCTGAGTTCGCGGAAGCGATCATCAAAGCTGGGCTGATTTGGATCGGGCCACGGCCGGATTCGATCCGCGCCATGGGGTTGAAGGATGCCGCCAAGAAATTGATGGCCGAAGCGGGCGTGCCGACGACACCGGGCTATCTCGGCGAAGATCAAAGCGAAGAGCGCTTGCAGGCGGAGGCCGATAAAAGCGGCTATCCGGTGTTGATCAAGGCTGTCGCCGGCGGCGGCGGCAAGGGCATGCGCAAGGTCGAGACGGCTAAGGATTTTGCGTCCGCGCTGGCGAGCGCCAAGCGCGAAGCGGCTGCGGCATTCGGCGACGATCGCGTGCTCTTGGAAATGTACGTGCAGCGCCCGCGCCACATCGAGGTGCAGGTGTTCGGCGATACGCACGGCAATGTCGTGCATCTTTTCGAGCGCGATTGCTCGTTGCAGCGCCGGCATCAGAAAGTGATCGAGGAAGCGCCCGCGCCGGGCATGGATGAAGCGACACGCAAGGCGGTGACCGATGCGGCGGTGCTGGCGGCGAAGGCGGTGAACTACGTCAACGCCGGCACCGTTGAGTTCATTGCCGACGCGAGCCAAGGCCTACGCGGCGATCGCATCTGGTTCATGGAAATGAACACGCGGCTGCAGGTCGAGCATCCGGTGACGGAGGAAATTACTGGGCAGGATTTGGTCGAATGGCAGCTGCGCGTGGCGAGCGGCGAGACGCTGCCGCTGAAGCAGGAGGAGTTGAAGATCAACGGCTGG
>JAFEDV010000516.1 GCA_018241475.1 Pseudomonadota bacterium
CACGCGCTTTCGCAAATCCCCGGACAGTGATTTCGCCATGCATGCCGGCCTCCCGTCCAGCATGCAGTGTGAATCAGAATTCGAGTCCGAAGGGAATCCCTAATCCGATTCAAGCTGATCGGATTTCGCTCTAGGCCCACGCAGCGGGCCAAGAGCGGTCATGACCACGTAGCCTCGGTTTTCCGCACAAGCCAAGGCGCGTCGCGATACGACTCCGCCATCACCCAGGCGCCGGCGGTGATCATGCAGGAGACGACCGTCTCTTGCCAGTGGCCGGCGCTGATGTCGCCCGCCGCAACCATCGGCGCCCAAACCAGAAGCGTGATGAGCGCGATCTCCACCGCGACAAGCACCGCGGCGAGCCGCGCGAAGATGCCGCTGATGATCGCTATGCCCGCCGCGAGGTAGGCGCCGCCGGTGATGTAGGCCCAAGCATCGTGGAGGGGCAGATAGGTTGGCACGAGCGGCGTCGTCAGGTTGACATAGAAGAAGTGCGAGAAGCCGAAGGCGATGAGCGCCAGGCCATAGAGAATGCGTGCGAGTCGCAAGCCAGTCTCGCCAAACACGAAGCCGAGGCGAGTCTTGTCCGCCTTCGATGAGAACCAGATCGCGAGAACCCAGGCCGCCGCCACCCACACAGCGTTCTCGCCGATGCTTTGATAGGAGCCTTCCTCGAGCGGTGCGCGGATGACGAACGGACCTTTGAACACAAGCATCCAAAGCGCGAGATAAACGAATAGCCCCCGCGCCGCGATCGGTGCGGCCGCCTTCAGCAGCAGGCCAGCGCCGCCCGCCAACGCCACGAAAGCGCAAAGATAGATGAGCAGTTCGCGGCCGGGAAGGTCGTGCGCGACCGGCGCCCAGATCGGTGCAAATCTTCCTTCTATGAAGCCGACTAATCCGAAGGCGATCATCAGGATCGCGAAGACCAAATGCCCTGGGCTCGCTATGCGCATGGCCGCCTCCCTGCCGGCTCCCGTAAGCGCTCCAGCGCAATCGACAACCGGGGATCGGCGAACGGGCCGCCATCCGAGACAAAGAGCTTTATGGTTTAGCCGCCTCTGCCTCGAACCGCGCCAGACGCGCCGCGATGGCGCGCGCTTCGGCGAGATCGCGGCCGGTGACGCTATCCAGCACCGAGCGGCCGGCATTGGACTTCACGAGCCGAGGCCCGAAGGCGTGCGCAACCCACAACAGCACCGGAATCAGCAGGACGCCGGCCGCGATATTGATCGCCACGAATCCACGCGCGGACTCTGACTCCGCCAGCAGATCGACGCGTAACAGCGCCCAGAACAGCACCAGGACGAACGGCGTCCACCACAGGATTTGCCCTGTCAGAAACGCCCACTGAAACACCCGCGCGCGTTCGATTTGGAGCGCGGCAAGCCGCTTCTGGATTTCCAGTATCGGGGCGCTGAAATCGATCTCGCGCAAACGCGCACGCTCGGCGAAGGTCAGCGCCCCCATGGTGATCGTCCAAATGTCGAGCAGGACAGTCGGCACGAACACCGTCCAATGTCCCCAGCTGCTGGCGGCCGTCGCGCCGAAGAACACGACGAATGCAACATAAATGGCGAGCTCGATCCCGCTCATGCCGTGGCGTCGGCGCAATTTCGGCAATTGCGCTTCGACCAACAACGCACGCGAGAGGCTGGTTTGCGCTCGCAAGACTTGCTGTAGCACTTGGTCGCGCTTGGCCCATTCGGCCTTGAGGTCGTCGAGGTCCATTTTCTTATTCCTTCGCCGCGCTTTGCAGCTTGGCTTTGATGCGGTTGAGGCGAGTACCGACATTGCTGGCGGTAGTGCCGATCAGGTCAGCGATTTCGGAATGATCGAAGCCTTCGAGATAGAACAGCACCAGCGCGCGGCTCATTTCGTCGAGGCCATCGATCAGCGCGCGAAGTTGGCGCGATTGTCCAGTGTCTTGGTCAAATCTCTGGTCGGCGACGTCGAAGGCGAAATCCAGGGGCAGCGCATCGCGAATGCGCCGGCCTTCGCGGCGCCGATGCGTAATGGCGACGTTCGTCGCGACGCGATAGGTCCAGGTTGCTTCTGAGGAACGGCCGTCGAACGCATCGAACGATCGCCAGAGCTGGATCGCGATTTCCTGCACGAGATCGCGCCGCTCCTCCGGATCGCGGCAATAGAAGTAGGCGACCTTGTAGAGCGTCCGCCGCTGGCTCTCCAGGAAGGCCAGGAAACGCTTCTCATCGCCGGCGTGCGGCATGGCGCTGGCCTCTTTGGGGATGGCAAGGGCGGTCATCTGCAGCATTAGTCGCCCCGCGTCGGTAAAACATCACAATCCCGAAAAATCTCCTTTCGCTTCAAGCGCCCCACGGCGTCGTGACGGGCATGATCTTCCCGCGGTCACAGTTAGAGCCTAGAACGCGGCCTCAAGGGACAAGCGGTTCGACCGGCCGACGCGAGAACGCGCGCGGTCAGAGCAGGGGTCACGGATGGCCGATATCTTCATTTCCTACGCCAGCGAGGATCGCGACCGGGTGCGCCCGCTTGCCGAAGCCCTGCAGAAGCGCGGTTTCAACATTTGGTGGGATCGTTCGCTTGCCGCCGGGCAGGACTATGCGCAGATCATCGAGCGCGAATTGCGCAGCGCGCGCGCAGTGATTGTCGTGTGGACGCGCGGCTCGGCCGCTTCGGCCTTCGTACGCGATGAAGCCGGGCGCGCGCGCGACGAAGGCCGGCTGGTGCCGGTGATGCTCGACCGCGTAGAGATTCCGCTCGGGTTCGGCGCCTTCCAAGCGGAGGATTTCACGAACTGGAACGGCGGGGCGACGGCGCCACAGATGCAGTTGCTGGAAGAAGCATTGCGCGCCAAGCTCGAAGGACGCGACGTCGACGGCGGCGCGGTCGCGCGCAAACGCCGCGCCTTGATGAACCGCATCCGGCTTGTATCGGTGCTCACAGTGGTCGCCCTCGTCGTCGGCATCGCGGCGTTCGGCAAGTACATCATCACGCCACAACAGCATCACGCCACGCAAGCCGACCTGCAGGCGCAATTGCTGCGCTTGCTGGAGGAAGGCCGGCTCACGCCCGAACAGGCGGCGCAGTTGGCGCAGTCCATGGGTCTCGAAAGCGGAGCGCTGGGTGCAGCCGCGACGCAAGTTGCGTCGGCTGCGCCGTCGGCGCGAGGCGCGCCTATGTCGGCGCCAGACAACCAGAGCGCACAGCTGCAATTGGCCAGCGATGAGCAATTTAGCGCTGATGCCCAGCAGGCTTATCGCTCCGCGATCACCGGTTTGCTGACCCATCCAGATGCAAGCGTGCGCTTGGCGGCGCTGCATCTTTCCGACCCGGCGCAGCGCGAGGGCGCCATTCAGACTCTTCTGGCGTACGCCCAAGCGCATCCGGAGGATCCGCAGGCGAGCCAGATGTATCTTGTCTCCGGCGCGGTCGGCGAAGCCAACGACAGTCCGACCGTCCAGCAAGCGCTCGAGGGCGCGGCCAGCGTTGCGCCGCAGAACCCGTTGGCTTGGCGCATGCTGTCGCACTGGTATCGGCGCACCGATCGCCCCGCCGAGGCGCAAGCGGCGGCGACGGTGAGCGAAGGCGTTCAGGCGCACGCGGCAGGCCAGAACGATGCTGCGGAGCAGCAACTGCAGGCGGCGCTACCGAACCTCCAGTCGACGCCATTGCGAGCGTCTGTCGCCTCGCAACTGGGGCGTATCGCCGTAGGTCGCGGCGATTTCAACGCGGCCAGCGCGCGCTTCGCCCAGGCCTATTCGCTGCGCGAACAGACGGCCGCGCAGGCGCCTGGCACTGCTGCGGCCAGCGCCATACAGGCGGACGCGCAGAGCCTCGTGATCGCCCTCAATCGCAGCGGGCGCACGCAGGAGGCGTGTCAACGCCTGCAGGAGGCGCAGCAGCAGCACGACGTGGCGGCGCCCGACCAGCAGACGCTCGATCAATGTCAACGCATCCTGCGCGCGCCGGTTCGGGCGCGGATCGAACTCGCACCGCAGCTTCGGCGCACTACAACGGAGCCGGCGCCTGCGTCGTCGCCGTGATCCTAGTCGCGCGTCGCGGCTGCTTCGTCGCAGCCGGCTTGAGCGGCGGCGTTGGCGCGCTCAAGCCAAGCTATCCGTGGGGAGTGATCGCATGAAACGTCTGTTCGCCGCTGTGCTGGCGCTGGTGGCGCTTGCGCTCGTCCCGTCCACGCGCGCGCAGACGCCCCCGGCCAACCCCGGCGCAAATCTGGCGCAACCGCCGGCAAACGCAGAAGTCTGGGTGATCCGCTCTACCGCCGGACCTCACGGCCATTCCTGGCGTTGGACGACGCCAGACGGCGTGCATTGGTCGCGCGAGAGCATCCTGCTGCGCGGCTTCGTCACCGAACTCGATGAACAGCAGCGCCTCGGCAGCGACGGGTCGCTGCAAAGCATGACGATTCGCGGCGTGACGCCGAACGGCGACGCGGGCGAATCCTTCAGCATCGCCAATGGACGCTACACCTATCGCTCTCCCGTCGATCACGGCGAGGGCGCCTACGCGCCGGGGGCCTATTACTCGTCCGTCGGCGGCACGCTCGACGGCAACATCGCCTTCCTCGACGCGCTGATCCGCGCGCCCAATCATGCGATACAACTCCTGCCGTCGGGCCAGGCGCAATTGCTTCAACTCGCGACGCGGCAGGTGTCGAACGGTCGTGAAACCAAGAATCTGACTGCTTACGCCGTCATTGGCGTGGGATTTGGGCCATTCCCAGTCTGGTACGACGGCGATCATTTCTTCGCCTACGCCGGGTTTCTTTCCTACGTGAAGGACGGCTGGGAAGGCGTGCTCGACGACCTGAGCACGGCTCAGAATGCAGCGCTCGCTTCGCGCGGCGCCGCGTTGGTGGACCAGATCGGGCCGCGCACGACGCAGCCGATCGTCATCCAGGATGTGCGGCTCTACGATTCAATCGGCCGCCGGTTCCGTGAGCATCAGAGCGTGATTGTCGAAAATGGCCGGTTCACCGCAGTTGGCCCGGCCGTATCCGTGAGCGCGCCCGCTAATGCTCGCGTGATCGCTGGCGCCGGCAAGACGCTGGTTCCGGGTCTGTGGGACAGCCACCAGCACTACGGGGCCGACGAATCCGGCCCGCTACTGCTCGCACAGGGCATCACCAGCATCCGCGATCCGGGCAATCAACCGACGGAATCCACTGAACGCCGCCGCCGAATCGAGAATGGCCAACTGCTTGGGCCGCGCATCGTGCCTTCTTTGCTCGTAGACGGCGCCGGCGAAAACGCGGCGCAGGTCGCAGTCGCTGTGCATAATCAACAGGAGGCGGTCGCCGCCGTCGATCGCGCCCACAACGAAGGCTATTTCGCGGTGAAGCTCTATGGCTCGCTCGATCCGGCCTGGGTCGCGCCGATGGCCACGGAAGCGCATCGCCTCGGCCTGCACGTGCATGGCCACGTCCCCCACGGCATGCGACCGCTCGACGCCGTGCGAGCAGGCTACGACGAACTCACTCACGTCAATTTTGTGATGATGCAGGCGATGCCCCAGGATGTCGTCGACCACTCGAACGGCATCGCGCGTCATCTCGGCATGGCCCAGTACGCGCCGGACGTGAACATCCATTCGCGCGAATTTACTGCGTATCTGGATGAACTGCAGCGCCGCCACATTGCGGTCGACCCGACCTTGGTGACGTTCGAACTCGAGTACGTGCCGGAGTCCGGCGACATCTCCGCCGCCTATGCCCCGTTCATCGGCACCATGCCGCCGACCGTGGAGCGCGGATTCCGATCCGGCGGTCTGCCGCCGACGCCGCAGGTCTCGCGCGAACGCATGCGCCAGGCGCAGGCAGCGCTGCAGGCGCTGGTCGGCGAACTCTATCGCCGCCACATGACCATCGTCGCGGGCACCGACGGCAGCGGCCTCGAACTCGTGCGCGAACTTGAACTCTACGTTGCCGCCGGCATGTCGCCGGCGGATGCGCTCGCAACCGCCACGATCGCGCCTTCGCGGCTCTTTGGCGTCGGCAATGTCGCAGGCTCGATCACTGTCGGCAAGGACGCCGAGTTCTCACTCGTCGACGGCGATCCCAGCACCGATATCGGCGATCTGCGCCTTGTCGAGTACGTGATGCGTGACGGTCGACTGATGCGTGCGGACGATCTCCGTCACGCTATCGGCATCTCGGGGCCGCCGCATCGTGTGCGCGCGCGCTAGTTAGCCCGGAGAAACAGCACCTTCGCCGCACCGTAAGCGCGCGCGTCGAGCGTTTCGAACCCTGGCGTCGCAGGCGTTTCGTCTTCGGCGCATTCGAAGACGATGAGCGCGCTGGGCGTGATCCAGCCGCCGGCGGCGAGCCGCGAAAGCGCGACCTCTCCCAGCCCTCGATGGTAGGGCGGATCGAGAAAGACGAGATCGAACCGCTCGCCCAACCCCGCCGGCTTGACGCCAAGATCGGCGGCGTCTCTGCGATGAATGCGCGTGACGCCGAAAAGGCCGAGCCTTTCGATGTTGTCACGGATAGCGCCGCGGGCGGCGGCGTCGGTCTCGACAAAGAGGGCGAACGCCGCCCCGCGCGAAAGCGCCTCCAACCCCAGCGCGCCGGAGCCTGCGAAAAGGTCGAGCACGCGCCGGCCTTCCAGCCCCGGCGCCCACACGGCGTGGGAGAGCACGTTGAAGACGGCCTCGCGGGCGCGGTCCCCGGTGGGGCGAGTGTCGCGTCCCTCCGGGGCGGCAATGGCCCGGCCTTTGAATTTCCCCCCGACAATCCGCATGCACCCGCTCATCGCCCCCTCGGGTGGCGCACGCAAGGTGCTGTGCGCGGTTCCACGAAGGGACTAAGTTCGAAGCGTACTCGGAGGGCCGCCCCATGAAATACTTCATCCTTGCCGCTGTGCTGATCGCTGCCGCTTGCGCCACAGGGACGACGCCGTCTTCACAGGCCGCCGCACCGGGCGGGCAGGGTTCGTCGGCCTCGTCCTCTTCGCCCAACTATCAGGATGCGCGTTCAAGCGCTTCTGATGAAGAGGTGCGAGTGGCGCGGCGCGCCTATCGCGGAGCCTGCGAACGGCGCAACTCCACCGGCTATTGTGAATGCATGACCGGCGGTATGGCTCAGGCCTTGTCGCCTTCGGAGCTGGCGATAGCGACCGCGGCCTTTACCGGCGCCAACGTTTCGGCTTCAGCGGAAACGCGTGCGCATGTCGAGAGCGTTCGCGCCCAGGTCGATCACGGCTGCGCGACTTTTCACTGAAGCCGATCACATTACTGCTTTAGGCTCTTACGCCCGCGAACGCTTCGTGTTCTTTTGAAGGCGAGGGACAGTTCTGGGCGGAGCGAAACGCGCGATGCGCGCGAGGATGTCCTTTGTCCAAAGCGGGTTGGCCGGGCTCGGCAGGTTCGTCCTTCTGACCAGTGCGTTCTGTATCGCCACCATCATAGCCATTACCGGGCCGCCGACCCCCAGCGAGACAGCCAGCGTCACAGCCGCCGTCGGTCACATGGTGAGGCGCTTCGACGGCGCGGCGGTGCGCTTCACCCTCGGCTTGTGCAACAACGCTCCAGTCGCGGCGCACGCGGCGGGCTTGTGCGCAAAACCGGTCGTCGTGCCGGCGCGATCAAAACAGCCGGCGCGGGCGGTTCGGGTGTCAGAGGTCGCGGAGGCTTTGCCGGACTCCGCTCACGAGATGTTGCCGCCGGACGGCTTCGATCAGATCGCGCGGCCGAGCGAGCGTCACGCCAGACTTCTGGGCGCGGCGCCATCTACGCACCGCGCCGTTGCGCACGTGCCGCCGCCGCACGCCGGCTCTCTCCGGGGCCGCGCGCCACGCGCAGCAGTGCGTCATGCGACGTACGTTTCCGCCCACGCCCACGCCCACGCCCACGGGCACGCACGCGCGCATGGGCGATCGACGCGGCCGCATCGCGCCGCGCCGCCGCAGCATCTTGCGCGTGCGACGCCCATCGCGGCGGCGCGCCGGCCGGCGCCGGCTCTGTTGGCGGTAGCTCCGCGGGCACGGGGGTCCCCGGCCTGTGCAGCCGCGCGGACGCAACACGCGCCGCCGCCGCAGGGCGTGGGCCGGGCGCCAGACGAACAATCC
>JAFEDV010000517.1 GCA_018241475.1 Pseudomonadota bacterium
ATGCGGGCCCAGAGGCCCCACTGGTTCGGTCGCCGCCGGCCCCGGATCGGCGGCGGCGGCAGCGGCGCGTCGACGAACTCCGGGTCGGTGACCACGTGGCGGCCGCCCGCCAGCATCGCAGCCGTGTGCATCGCCCGTGGCAGCGTAGAGGAGAAGATCACATCGCTCTTGGCGGCGAGGTCCAGCAACGTTTGCGGCGGTTTTTCATCGGGATGCAGCTCGCTGCGGTCGTAGTCGGCCCACCAATCGCGGTAGGCGCGATGGTCGATGCGGACTGTCCGGTCGGCATGCGGTTCGCCGTGTCGCGCAATCACGATCGTACCGACGCGCACGGCGGAACGGCGATCTAGCGTCTCACTGGGCGCCACGGTCGTCGTCATTCTGACCCTTCGGCGCTTGAAACTCCCTCTCCCCGTGAGCGGGTTTCAAGCACGCTGGAACGCCCCCAGAAAAGCCGCGGCCGACCGGGCGAGCGCGGGCAAGTCGTATCCGCCCTCCAAAGCGGAGACAAGTTTGCCCTTGCAGTGGCGTAATGAAAGTTTCCGCAGCGTCCGCCCCGTCCAGGCGAAATCCTCGTCGTCGAGCTCCATCTGCGCGAGCGGATCGGCCCGGTGCGCGTCGAACCCGGCTGACACAAGCAGGAGCTGCGGCGCGAAGGCGTCGAGCGCTGGCAGGATGGCGGATTCCATGGCGGCGCGCCATTGGG
Source organism: Pseudomonadota bacterium (assembly GCA_018241475.1). Classification (GTDB taxonomy): domain Bacteria; phylum Pseudomonadota; class Alphaproteobacteria; order Caulobacterales; family Aquidulcibacteraceae; genus Vitreimonas. The sequence continues at coordinate 707 of JAFEDV010000517.1, forward strand.
CGCTCGTCGCGCCGGCGGGAAGCGGCGCGTTGACGACATTGATCCGCGCGCCATGCTCGCTCGCCGCGCCGGTGCCGGGATAGAGCGGCGATTGGTGCGTGGAGCAATAGATGAGGCGCGCTTCCCTTTCGGCGACGGTCTGGGTGCCGTTGCCGTGATGCACGTCGAAGTCGATGACGGCCACGCGTTCGAGGCCATGCGCATCGAGCGCGTGCAGCGCGCCGATGGCGACATTGTTGAAGATGCAGAATCCCATCGCCGCCTCGGGCTCGGCATGATGGCCGGGCGGACGCACGGCGCAGAAAGCAATGTCGTCTCGGCCGCCGAGCACGGCGTCGACTGCGGCCGTGACCGCCCCGGCGGCGCGATACGAGGCCTCGCGCGAGGCGACTGAGAGGTAAGTGTCGGGATCGAGCTGCACGATCGCATCGTCGCGCGTCTCGGCGAAGGCGGCTTCCAGCGCATCAATGTAACGCACGGGATGCACCCGCGCGATGGCGTCGCGAGAAGCGAGCGGCGCCTCAAGGCGTTCGGCGTCGATATGAGCGATGCCCTCGAGCACCGCCTGCAGGCGCTCCGGCCGTTCCGCATGCCCGCGCGGCGGCGCGTGTTCGAGCATGGACGGATGCGTGTAGATAAGCATGGCGCCGATTTAGGCGCTTTAGCGCGCAGGACAATGCTAGGCCGGTTTCAGCCGCCTGCGCCGGCGGCGGAAAAACAGGGGCGCAAGCATGCCCAGCAACAGTGCGCCAGCGAGCGCCACAATCATGGGCCCGGTGCCGCCGAGCACTTGATTGAGCGACAAATGCTCCGGCGTCGCCGCCTGCAGGATGGCGGCGGCGACGATGATGAGAACGGAAGTGACGACCAAGCCAAAGAACGCCCGCACCACGCTTTCCTGAAATGGATGACGGTTCCAGTAGCGGCTGAGCGGGCTTGGCTCCTTGCGCGCCAGGATGGCGTCAATGAGATAGTCGCTGTCGCGGCGGAAGCTGTTGGTGCGGACGGAAACGCCATTGAGCGTCGGCAGCTTCTGCAGTTCAGGCGGCAGCGTGCGCGCATCCGGCATGCTCGCTTCATTCACCAGCACCGGTATGACTTTGACGCTGCTCAGCGCCCCGGCGACTTCGAGGCGCACAAAATCCTTGTCGTCATCCAGACGTGTGGCGCCCGACGCGCTCCGTCCGGCCCAGTCCTTTCCGATGATCACCAGACAAACACCGCTCTTCTTCATCGCGTTCAGCGAGCGCGTGATCTTGGCTTTGAAGTCCTCGCCGGGATCGATCTCCTCAACGTCGAGGAAGAGTTTGTCGATTTCCCGCTCCTGCCGCAAACGGTCGGCGAGGCGGCCGACGAAGTCCTGGGTATCGGCGCGCCGGTAGCTAATGAAGACGTTCATTGTCGCCCTAACGGCTTGACATCAGCTGCGCATAGATGCCCGAGCGGATGAGGTGATCTTGGCCTGTGAGTTCGCTTGCCGGCAAAATTTGTAATTGCCCGGCTGCTCCGGTTTTCTCGAACTCGTAGATGAGCGTGACAACGTCGTGATTGGCCGTGAACTGCATGGCGTGCAGCCTCTCCGACCAGGTTGAGGAGCCGCCACTCAGAATGGCGCCGGCTCCAGCGCGCGTCATTGGCCCGGCGTTCGCGACCACTGGCGCATCGGTGACGATGAAAATGATCTGCCGATAGTGACCGATTGGCGCAACGAACAAACCGCGGAAATAATCGCCCAATGACATGTCTGCCGGAATGCCTTCGACGTAACGTTGCGCTTCCGGCGCGTGGCTACCGTCGTCCTCGATGCGCTCGAGGCGCGAAACCACGGCAAAACCGTGGTGATAATTGTAGAAGGTCCGTTGCGCATAGCCTGCGCGTCCAAGCGCGACGTCCATGTGTCGTGCGAGCGCCCATAGCGACTTGTCGCCGCCGAGCACAGACACGATCAAATCGTGGTCGAGTTTGAATGGGGCGATCGTGGGCGTTGGGATGCGGGAGGGAAAGTCCGGGGGTTCGTTCGAGGCGCGCTCGTTGCCCGTATTGCCGCCACTGCTCCACTCGTTGTGATGGCCTTGCTCAGGCGAATGCGGCGGTGGCGGCGGCGGCGGCGGTGGCGGTGGCGGCGGCGGCGGCGGTGAAGTCCCGGTTGCGCCCGAGCGGCCGCCGCGCCCATGACCTGCACTATCTGCGTTTGGACCTGAATCGTTATCGGTAATGCCTGCGGCGCCACGACCGCGCCCACGACCGGCGCCGTCCGCGTTCGGACCGGAATCGTTATCGGTGATGCCCGTCGAGCCGGCACCCCGGCCCCGTCCCGGCGCGTCGGCGTACTGGCCTGTATCGTGATCAGTGACGCCCGTTGTTCCGTTATTGGCGGCGCAGCGCCACGAGCGGCCGCGACCCGCACGATCGCTGGCGTCGGAATCGGGGTGATGTGTAAGCGTGCCGCGGCCGGCCCTATCTGAGGTGTCCGTGTCGGTTAGCCCAGTCACGACGCCGTAGCCGGCGCGAGCGGTGCTGTCGCGATCCGTGAGACAGCTGCGAGACAACACTGCCTGCGCCGCGCTCCTGCCAGTGACGACCGACAACGCTCCGCCGGAGATGGCCGAAGCACCAACGACCTGCGCGAAAAACGACCGCCGATTGAGTCTGGAGCCCAACATCGCCTTCCCAGTGCGGCCACGGTTTACCACACCCAGCCATCGCGTCCAGCGCCGCCAAGGGCAGCATTTCCGGCGCTGTTAGAGGCTCAGATGCTGTTTCAGGCGCGCGATTCCGCGCTTAGATGATCGCATGGATGGAAAACCCTTGGCTCTGGTGACCGGCGCGTCGGCAGGCATCGGCGCAGCGTTTGCGCGCGCGCTCGCGGCGCGCGGCGAAGACGTAGCGTTGGTGGCGCGGCGGCTGGATCGGCTGGATGCGCTGGCCGCAGAGTTGACAGCGCAATATCGGGTCGAAGCAATTCCGATCCAGGCCGACCTTTCGATCGTCGACGCGCATGCGCCGGTGATGCAGGCGCTGGAGGCGCGCGGCCGCAGCATCGGGACGCTCGTCAACAACGCCGGCTATTCGATTCCCCAGAGCTACGACAAGACCACATGGCCCCAGCAGCGCGACTTCGTGATGACGCTGGTGATGGCGGTGTGCGGACTCACGCACGCGGCGATCCCCGGCATGATCGCGCGCGGGCGCGGGCGCATCATCAATGTGAGTTCGATGACGGCGCTCTCCCCCGGCGGGGCTGGGCATACGCTTTATCCGGCGGCGAAGGCGTTTGTGTACAAGTTCTCGCTCTCGCTCGATGCGGAACTTCGCGAGCGGGGGGTCAGCGTGACCTGCCTCATCCCCGGTTTCACCGAAAGCGAATTCGCGCACGCCAACAAGACGGACACAATCATGGCGCAGTCGCCGCGCAGCTTCGTCATGCGGGCGGAGGACGTGGTTGCCGCGGCGCTGCGGGCGAACGACCGTGGACAGGTCATTTCCATTCCAGGCATGCACAACAGGATTGCCGCAGGTCTGATGAAGTACTTGCCCGACAGTGTCACGACGCCGCTCATCCGCAGCGCCGCCGAAAAGTACCGCATCAAGGATTGAACGGAGACGGCGATGGCTGCGTCAAACCACTTTGACGTCGTGGTGGTGGGCTCCGGCGCGGGCGGGGCGTCTTTGGCGCAGAGCCTGGCGCCGACGGGCCTGAAAATCCTGATTCTGGAGCGCGGCGCACATCTTGAACGCGGGCCGCAGAATTGGAATTCGACCTACGTGTTCGTGGATCGCGGCTATCGCACCAAGGAGCTCTGGTACGATAAGGAAGGCAAGCCTTTTCACCCCAACACGCACTATTGGGTGGGCGGCAACACCACATTCTACGGCGCGGCGCTGTTTCGCCTGCGACCGAGCGACTTCAAAGAGGTGCGTCACGCGGGCGGCGTCTCGCCGGCGTGGCCGATCACCTACGAGGAGCTCGCACCCTACTATCTGAACGCCGAGAAGCTTTGGCGCGTGCACGGCAAGCGCAATGTCGACCCGAGCGAGCCAGGCGGCGAAGCGGACTATTTCTATCCGCCGCTGAAACACGATCCGACCATCGCGGCGCTCGCGAGCTATTTCAAGGCGATCGGCTGGCATCCCTCCTCGCTGCCGCTCGGCGTGATGCGCGACGATGACGAGCCGCCGCTGTCGCGGTGCATTCGCTGCGGCACCTGCGGCGGCTATCCGTGCTTGCTCAGTGCAAAAGCGGATGCGCGCACGATCGCCATCGATCCGCTCCTGCGTCTGCCGAACGTAACGCTGTTGCCCCAGCGCAAGGCGACGCGGCTGGAGACGGACGCGTCTGGCAAGAGAGTGATGCGCGTTCTCGTCGAGGGTCCGGAGGGACCAGAAGACTATTCTGGCGACATCGTCGTCGTCGCGGCTGGCGCCGTGAA
>JAFEDV010000518.1 GCA_018241475.1 Pseudomonadota bacterium
TAGGGATCGAGCACGGCGATGGCGCAGCCGCCCTGGCTTGCGACCATCTTCATCGACGGAATGTCGGTGTCGCCGTCGCCGATGAAGATCATCCGTTCGAACGGCAGTTCGCGCGCGTCGTTGTGCATCCAGCGATTGATCGCTTCGGTGTCGTAGACGTTTTCGATGCCCTTGTTGATGCGGAAGAGGAATTGCGTCTTGGTTGTGTAGTTGATGGCGACGCTCGGCCACTTCGCTTCGCCGTTCTTGTCATAGAGAAAGCGTGACGCGAACACATTGCGGAAACGCGGAAACAGCGGGCAGCCCTCGATCATCTCGTAGATGCCGGACGACACGATGTAATGATCGAGCGCCAAACCCAGATCGTCGGCGAAAGCGTCGACGCGATCGAACCAATGATCGAGTCCGTCGAAGAAATCCGGATCCTTGCCGCTGTCTTGCAACTGCGCGCGCGTTACCGGACGCCCCGCCGCTCGGGCGCGGTCCAGCATCAGATGCATGTAGACGAGGATCTCGTCGGCATCCTCGGCCTTGGCGAGGCGCTTCACTTCCATCCAGAAGTCGGCGTGCTTCATGCCGGCGATATCGGGAATGAAGCTGCGCTCCTGCAGATTGCCGCGCGCCAGAGTGCCGTCGAAATCGTAGATGATGGCGGCGCGCAGCGGCTCGCGCCTGGGCTTGCGGTGAGCAGTGTCGGCCATAATTCCCCGCTGCGGAGAGTCGGCGCGGCGGTCAATCATTTCGGTTTCGACTCACCATTCTGCTCGGCGTGCGTTACAGTCATGACCAGGAGCTGGTCATGAGAATGCTATTGGGTCTGCTGGCGATGATTGTGTTAGCGCCCGCCGCTGCGCAGGCGCGTCCGGCCGGCTGGTTGGAGCTTGGGCGCGCCGATTATCCGCGGGCCGACTATGGCCGTTCGGGGCCGACGCCGCTGTATTACGCGCCGGACTCGTATGTGATGTACGCACCGCCCGGACCGCACAGCTACCGCTATCGAAATGGCGTTCGTGTCTGGTACGGCGCCATCCCAGCTTTCGCGCCGGTGCTGACGACGGGAGCAAGCGTCCGGCAAGGGCCGGCAGTGGCGGCGCCGGCAAGCCCGGGGCCACGCGTTTATCGGGCGCCGAATGGGGTTCGCATCTGGTACGGCCAGTAGGTCTCTCCGACGCGGGTGACCGTCACGCCGCAGCCGCTGCCAGCTTGCCCGGCAGCGCATTGGCGTAGGCGCTGATATCGCCGGCGCCGAGACAAACGAGAATGTCGCCCGGCTTGGCCTCGGCGCGCACGAAATCCGCGAGATTGTCCAGGTTGGCGATGCGACGCGCATCGCGATGGCCGTGGCTCTTCAGGCTGATTGCGAGTGCGTCGGCGTTGACGCCGTCAATCGGCGCCTCGCCGGCGCTGTAGACATCGCCGACCAGAACGGTGTCAGCATCGTTGAAGCAAGTCGAGAACTCCGCGAACAGATCGCGGAGCCGCGTGTAGCGGTGCGGCTGCACCACTGCCATGACGCGTCCTTCCGTGAGTTCGCGCGCGGCCGCCAGCACCGCGGAGATTTCCACAGGATGGTGCGCGTAGTCGTCGACGATGCGCACCTCATTCCAATAGCCGGTCGTAGTGAAGCGCCGCTTCACGCCGGAGAACCGCTTGAGACCGTTGCGAATGCCGGCGTCGGTCACGCCGAGTTCGCGCGCCACGGCGATGGCGGCGACTGCGTTCTGCACGTTGTGGCGCCCCGCCACCGGCAGGAAGAGATCGTGCAGCGTGACGCCCGGCCCCTCGCCCTTCTTGCGGGCGACCACATCGAAGGTCGCCCCCTCGCGCGAGGGACGGACGTTGACGGCGCAGACGTCGGCCTGGGGATTGAAGCCATAGGAGATCACGCGCCGGTCCTTCACCTGCGCGGCGAGCGCCTGCACCTGCGGGTGATCGAGGCACATCACTGCGAAGCCATAGAACGGAATGTTCTCGACGAACTGGCGGTAGGCGTCGTTCATCGCCTCCACCGAGCCGTAATGGTCCAGGTGCTCGGGGTCCATGTTGGTGACGACGACAGCGGTTGCGCGCAGGCGTGTGAAGGTGCCGTCGCTTTCGTCGGCCTCGACGACCATCCAATCGCCCTCGCCCATGCGCGTGTTGGCGCCGTAGGCATTGATGATGCCGCCATTGATGACGGTCGGGTCCTTGCCGCCTGCGTCCAGAAGCGCGGCGATCATCGACGTCGTCGTCGTCTTGCCGTGGGTGCCGCCAATGGCGACGGTCCATTTCAGCCGCATGATCTCGGCGAGCATCTCGGCGCGCTTCACCACCGGCGCGCCGCGGGCGCGCGCGGCTTCCGTCTCAGGATTGCCGTTCTTGATCGCGGAGGAGACGACAACAACGCCGGCGTGGGCGGCATTCTCCGCCTTGTGCCCGATGGCCACGGTTACGCCCAGCGCCCGCAGCCGCTCGGTGTTGGCGCTCTCCTTTGCATCGGAGCCCGTCACCTCGTAACCGAAGTTCTTCATCACCGAGGCGATGCCGGACATGCCGATGCCGCCGATGCCGACGAAGTGGATTGGACCGGTGTCGAACGGAATGGCGCGGCGCTGCATAGAAGAATTGTCGCCAAGCGCCTTGTGCGACGCAAGCCGGGAAAGCCTCACGCGCTGATGGATTCGGCCAGGTCGGCCAAGGTTTTGGCCGCTTCCGGCTTTGCCGCGGCGCGCGCCGCGGCGGCGCGGACGGCAAGCCCGTGCGGATCGCCCAGGCGGCGTTCGAGCAAAGCGCTGAGCGCAACGGGCTCGAAATCGGCCTCGGTGAAAAGATCGGCGGCGCCGACGCCGGTGAGGCCCTCGGCGTTGGCCGTCTGGTGATCGTCGGCGGCGGCGGCGAACGGCACCAGGATCGCCGGACGGCCGGCGACTTGCAGTTCGGTGACCGTGGACGCGCCGGCGCGTGCGATGACGAGATGCGCAGCGCCCAGCCGCTCACCCATGT
>JAFEDV010000519.1 GCA_018241475.1 Pseudomonadota bacterium
GCGAACGCCCCTTCACGCTCGACATCTTCCTGGATCGCAATCGCATCGGCGCCGCCGGGGAGAGGCGCTCCGGTGAAAATGCGCGCGCATTCGCCGCGACCGAGCGGCTGCTCGAATGCATGACCGGCGCCGGCCTCGCCGACCACGCGCAATCGGCCAGGCGTATCGGCGCTTCGCACGGCGTAGCCGTCCATCGCCGAGGCCGCGAAAGGCGGCTGCGCTCGCGCCGGAACCACCGGCGTCGCGAGTGTGCGCCCCAAGCATTGTTCGAGCCGGACGAGTTCCGCAGGCATCGGGCGGGCCAGCCCGAGCAGAACCGCTCGCGCTGCGGCGACGGAAATCACTTGTCTTGCCGTTGATAGTCGCCGGCGGCGCCGCCGGTCTTGGAGAGCAATTGGACGCCTTCGATGCTCATGGCGCGGTCGACCGCCTTCAGCATGTCGTAGATCGTAAGGCATGCGACCGAGACCGCGGTGAGCGCTTCCATTTCCACGCCTGTCGCCGCCGTCGTTCTTGCGCGCGCAGTGACGACGAAACTAGTCGCGGCATCCTCCGGCGCTATTTCCACGACCAAGCTCGAAAGGGGCAGCGGATGACACAGCGGAATGAGTTCCGATGCGCGCTTGCCCGCCATCACCCCCGCAATCTCGGCAACCGCGCGCATGTCGCCCTTGGGTGCTGCGCCCGAACGCGCCAGTTCGAACGCCTTGCGGCTCATGCGAACGTGGCCCACGGCGACAGCCTCGCGCACCGTCGCAGGCTTTGCGCCGACGTCGACCATGCGCGCCCTGCCGCTGTCGTCGAGATGTGTGAGGCGGTCAGTCATATCATCGTTCCAACAGTCTGGGCATGATTTCGACGAGGTTGCAGGGCATGTGACGGCTATCAAGCTGCCAGCGAATGACCTTGTCCCAGCCATCGCGGCAGGCGCCATTGGAGCCAGGCAGCGCGAAGATGAACTTTCCCCCCGCAACGCCGGCGCAGGCGCGGGACTGAAGCGTCGACAAGCCGACGCTCTGATAGCTCACCATGTGCCAGACGATGGCAAAGCCCTCGATTTCCTTTTCGAACAGCGGACGCAGCGCTTCGGGCGTCACGTCCCGCCCGGTAAGGCCGGTGCCGCCCGTTGTGATCACGACATCCACCGTGGGGTCGGCAACCCAGGCGCGGACGCATTGCTGGATGGCGGCGACATCGTCGCGGACCAGCGCGCGCGCCGCCATCCGATGACCGTCGCGCACGATCCGCTCGGCGAGAATGGCGCCTGAAGTGTCGCTTTCTTCGTCGCGGGTGTCCGATACCGTGAGAACGGCGATTTGCACCGGCTTGAACGGCAGATCGGCATCGATGCGGCCGCCGGAAGGCGCATTGCTCATGTCATTCTCCGAGCGCTGCGCGCCGCGCGCGATCCGCGTCGGTCGGCTCGATCCAGCGTTCGCCGCCAGAACCCGCTTCGCGCTTCCAGAACGGGGCGTCGGTTTTCAGATAGTCCATAAGCTCGGCGACTGCGGCAAACGCCTGGGCGCGATGCGAGCTGAGAGCGGCCACAAGTACGATCGGCTCATTCGGAGTCACCACGCCGACGCGGTGAACGACGAGGAGATCGATGAGTCCGTGGCGCTCGATGATCGTGTTGGCCAGGCGCGTGATCTCCGCTTCGGTAAGACCTGGATAGTGATCGAGTTGTAGTTGGTGCACGTCGCCAGCGTCCGAGACATCGCGGCAATAGCCGACAAAACTGGCCAGTGCGCCGGCGGCGCCGGTGCGAGAATCGGCGAATTGCGCAAGCATAGAGTCGGCGGAGAACGGCTTGTCGGCGATCGCTACCCGCATCGGCCTCATCCTCCGCTGAGCGGCGACATGAACGCGATCTCTTGTGCACCGACGATCGAGGCGTCATCGCCGCAGAATCCGCGATCGACGGCGGCGCGGATGCCCGGAGAAAGAATGAGCTGCTTCAACGCCGCGTCGCGGTCAGCGAGCCATGAGCGCAGCGCGGCAACCGTACGGAGTTCGCTTGGAAGCTCCGCATCCAATTCGCTGCAACCTGCCGCCTCGCTCATGCGGCCGAAGAATAGGATGCGCGTCATCCGCCGGTCACCGACATATGGCGCTCGCTCGCCGGCCGCGCCAGGCGTTCGATTCTGAAGTCGTGGCCCTTGGGCCGGCGCATGATGGCCGCCTCGATCGCCGCCTGGAGCGGGCCATCGTCCGCGCACTCCCGCAGCGGCGTGCGGAGATCGGCATTCGCCTCCTGTCCGAGGCAGAGATAGAGCTTGCCCGTGCAGGTGAGGCGCACGCGCGAGCAGCCTTCGCAGAAATTGTGAGTGAGCGGGGTGATGAAACCCAGCCGCCCGCCGGTCTCCTCGACGCGGACATAGCGCGCCGGCCCGCCGGTGCGATCGGGCAGGTCGGTCAGGGTCCAGAAGGCCGACAGATCCTCGCGGACCTTGGCGAGTGAATGGAACTGGCTGGTGCGATCCGCATCGATCTCGCCCATTGGCATGGTCTCGATCAAGGTCATGTCAAAGCCGCGCGCATGCGCCCATTGAATCAGATCGGTGATCTCGTGCGCATTGTCGTGCTTGAGCGCGACGGTGTTGATCTTCACCTTGAGGCCCGCGGCTTTGGCGGCATCGATGCCCGCGAGCACTTCATTGAGGCGATCGCGTCGGGAAATACGAGCAAACGTCGCGTGGTCCAGCGAGTCGAGGGAGACATTGATCCGCTTGATCCCGGCCCGCGCAAGCGGCTCGGCGAACGCTTGAAGCTGTACTCCATTGGTAGTGACAAGCATTTCATCGAGAGCGCCGTTTCGAAGATGGCGCGAGACCGCGTGCAGCAGGTCGATGAAGCCTCGGCGCACGAGCGGTTCCCCGCCGGTAAAACGCAGGCGCCGTACGCCGCGCGCGACGAAGGCGGCGGCGATGCGATCGAGTTCCTCGAGTGTGAGCAGTTCGTCGCGCGGCAAGAAGCGCATGCGCTCCTTCATGCAGTAGATGCAGCGCAGATCGCAGCGGTCCGTCACGGATACGCGCAAATAGGTGATGGCGCGCCCGAACGGGTCGACCAGGGGTTTCAAAGGCGTCGCTCCAGGTCGGTCAAGGCTTGGGGGGTGTTTGCATTGGCGAAGGCAGCTGCTGTTGCGAAGTCGACGGGGCGAGCGCCGACTTGTGACAGGAAGGTGCGCGCAGCCGGGTGAGCGCCAGACGCCAAGGCGGCGCGAAGCTGGCCGCGAAGCCTCACGTCCCATACCGCGCAGAGCGGATGCTCGCCTTCGGTCGTCCTCGCATACGCCGCTGACGCACCATCGATGCCGCCGAGAAGGGCCGGCACAAGCTCGAACGGCAGCAGCGGGGCGTCGCACGGAACGCTTGCCACAAATCGAAAACCCAGTTCGTGTGCCCAATCGAGGCCGGATAGAATCCCCGAGAGCGGTCCAGAAGGACCGTTCGGGTCGTCGGCCAGTACGGTTACATTACGCGCACGCGCGAGCGCCGCGACGGCCGATCCCGACTTCGCGCTGAGGGCAAACACCGGCAGCGCTGCGAGCGGTCGGCTGGCGCGATCCATCAGCAGTTCGCCGCCCAGGCGGGCGAGCGCTTTGTCCGCGCCAAAGCGCGAAGAGCGTCCGCCCGCAAGCAGCAAACCCGCGGTTTGCGAAAGGGGGGTCGTTGTATCCATCAACGCATCGGCCGCGTGACGTCTTGAATCCAGGTCAAGCCGCGTATGGCGTGCGGCCAGCCGAGCGTAGTGGCTGCAAGATAGGCGACGTGATGGAGTTCATCGGCAGACAAGCCGTCCTCCAGCGCTCGGCGCGCATGCGAATGTGTCGCGCCCTCGGAATCGGCGGCGATCGCAAGAGCGAGGTTGATCAAGCGGCGCGAACGCGCGTCGAGCGGACCGGCGTCGGAGGCGGCGGCGCCGAGCGCCTGCACGGCCTTCCACAGCTCCGGCTTTTCATCGGCGACACGGCCGGCGGCGCCCGGCAAATCTGCGGATTTGGCTGACTTTGGCATGCGACCTCCCAGTGCAGATCCGGAGTCAAATCCCGGCGACGCCGCAGGTCAATGACGATTTCGGCACGCAAAGCATCTTCAGCGCCGTGCCTTGCGGTTCCATTCCGAAGACCAGATTTCCGCGTCCGCGTCGATAAGAATATCACCCCCACGCGGTGCATGGTTGTCGATCAGCGGATCAGGTTTCGCCAATGCTTCCAACGCCGCGATGTTGGTGATGTGGACGAGCGCGCCTTCGACGGTGACGCCGTGCGCCTGTAGCGCGGCGAACGCACGCGAAAGGTTTTCCGGCGTCATTCCCAAGAGCGAGGCAAGGATGCGCTTTTCGTAGTGCAGACGCACGGTCGAACCGGCGTTGTCCGCTGAGCGCAGAGCGAGCAGGTGGTTGGCGAGACGTTCGACGCCGCTGCGCAGCTTGTGGTTCTTGATTGTGCGAACCAGCCCGCGATAGCCGCCGGCGAGGTCGCGCGAGACCGCCATGGCGAAACGGGCGTCGAGCTGCATCGCGGTGCGAATGGCGTCGCCCGGAATCATGAGTATCTCGCAACGCTCCAAGGTGCGCGCCGACATCAGCGCGTCGGCGTCGAGCACCACGGCCGCGAGCAAGAAGCTCGAAACAGGGCGCAGAATCGCCATGACGGTTTCGTGGTCGTTCCAGGTGCCGTGGAGTTCCACCTGCCCCTCCAGCAGCATGTATAGGAAGTCCACGGTATCGCCTTCGAACAGAAGCGTTGTGTTGGCGGGGAAGCGCTGAAGGTGGGCGCCGGCCGTGGCGACGCGAAACGTCTCCGGCGCCGCCTGACCGAACAGATGCAAACCCCTTACGCGGTCCAGATCGGTCGGGCGCAACGCGGCGAATCTCCATCCTGAGCGAACCCATCTCTGTCTTGGATTGACGGATATCGAATTGATTTCCATCAACTGCACCCTGGGGCGCATGCTTTGATCCTTGACAAGGAACAGGACGGACCATGGCAGTTGCTGGGGGGAACGATTGCTCTAAATGGCCGGTAATTCGTACTCCGCGGCTTGGACTTGATGCAGATCAAACCACTGCGGCGCGACTTCAGACAGGAGATCGCGGCAAACGTTGGAATGGGGCCTAGTCATGAACGCTCAGGCGAAGGCGACGCACAAAGGGGCGCCCGCGGCTCTGGGGCTCGCCACTCTCTGTTTCACCGCAAGTTTCGCCGTCTGGACGATCTTCTCGATCATCGGGATTCGCATCAAGCAGGACTTGGGGCTGAGTGAGACCGAATTCGGTCTGTTGATCGGCACGCCGGTTCTCACCGGCTCGCTCACGCGGTTGTTGCTGGGCGCGTGGACCGAGCAGTTCGGCGCCAAGGTCCTCTTTCCGCTGGTGATGTTGGCGGCGGCCGCAGCCGCCTATCTTCTGTCGTCGGCGCACACTTATCCTCAGTTCCTGTTGGCGGCGCTCGGCTTGGGGTTGGCCGGCGGGACCTTCGCCGTCGGCGTCGCCTACGTCTCGAAATTCTTTGCAAGTGCGCGGCAGGGGACGGCGCTGGGAATCTTCGGCGCTGGCAATATCGGCGCGACCGTCACTATGCTCGCCGCACCGATCGTCATGGTGGCCATGGGCTGGCAGGCGGTCGCGCAAATCTGGGCCGCAGTGCTGGCCGCATTCGCCATTGTATTCTTTGTACTTGCCCCGGAAGAGCCCGACATTGCAGCGCGGCGCGCCCGCCATGAGCGCGCGCCCAGCCTGGCGACGCAATTCGCAGCACTGAAAAACATCCAGGTCTGGCGCTTTTCGCTCTACTATTTCTTCGTCTTCGGCGGCTTCGTGGCGCTTTCGCTGTGGCTGCCGCGCTTCCTGGTCGGCGCCTATCACCTTGATATCCGCACTGCGGGTCTCGTCGCCGTCGCCTTTTCGGCCCCGGCCGGGCTGTTCCGCATCTATGGCGGGCATCTGGCCGACAGGTTTGGCGCGCGGCAAGTCATGTACTGGACCTTCCTGATCGCGGTCGCCGCAAGCTTTCTGCTCTCCTATCCGCCGACAACCTATGTTGTCGAAGGCGTGAATGGGCCGATCACGTTCCGGCTGGCCACCAGTTTGCCGGTGTTCGCGGTGATCATATTCGTGCTGGGCTTCTTCATGAGCCTGGGATCGGCGGCGGTGTTCAAACACATTCCAACCTACTACCCGAACAATGTCGGGGCAGTGGGCGGGCTGGTCGGCGCCATAGGCGGCCTTGGCGGCTTCCTGCTGCCGATCGGCTTCGGACTGATGAAGGACCTGATGGGAGTGTGGACGAGCTGCTTCATGCTGCTGTTCGTGATCGTGACTGGCGCGCTGCTTTGGATGCACTTCGCCATTCGCCAGATGGAGCGCGAGGCGGCAGGCGCCATCCTGGAAAAACTGCCCGAATTCCCGGAACTGCAGCCTATCCACGAGCCAACCAGGCACAAGCCTCCAACCGCCGGGGTGATCGCCGACTGGCGCCCGGAAGACGCTACGTTCTGGGCCAAGACCGGCAAAGCGATCGCATCGCGCAATCTGTGGATTTCGATCCCGTCGCTGTTTCTGTCGTTCGCGGTGTGGATGGTTTGGTCGATTGTCGTCGCCAAGCTGCCGCAAGTCGGTTTTGATTACACGACCGACCAGCTGTTCTGGCTTGCGGCGCTGCCGGGCCTGTCCGGTGCGGCGTTGCGCGTCTTCTATGCCTTCATGGCGCCGGTATTCGGCGGGCGCCTGTGGACGACGCTTACAACCTGGTCCTTGCTTATTCCTGCGCTCGGGATCGGTTTTGCCGTACAAAACCCAGCGACCCCGTATTGGATCATGCTTGGGCTTGCGCTCCTCTGCGGCCTTGGCGGCGGCAATTTCGCCAGCTCGATGGCCAATATCGGCTTCTTCTTTCCGAAGGCCGAGAAGGGCAACGCCTTGGCGCTCAACGCCGGACTAGGAAACCTCGGCGTGAGCGCCATGCAGTTCCTGGTGCCGATCGTCATCACCAGCGCGGTATTCGGCGCACTCGGCGGGACGGGGCAGACGACGGCGTCTGGCGCGACGCTCTACCTGCAGAACGCCGGCTTCATCTGGGTTCCGTTCATCATCGCGTCGGCGTTCATGGCTTGGTTCGGCATGAATGACATTGCGTCGGCGCGTGCCTCGTTCACCGAGCAATCTGTCATCTTCACACGCTCGCACAACTGGATCATGTGCTGGCTGTACACCGGAACATTCGGTTCCTTCATCGGTTTCTCGGCGGCGTTTCCACTACTGACGAGCACGGAGTTTCCGTCGGTGAATGCGTTGCAGATCGCCTTTATCGGTCCATTGGTTGGGGCGCTCTCGCGCTCGTTCACAGGATGGCTCGCCGATCGTTTTGGCGGCGGCCGCGTCACGCTCGCAGTCTTCGCGTTGATGATGGCCGGAACCGTTGGCGTCATCTATTTCCTGGCCAACAAGACGGCGCCCGGCGCCTTTACCGGATTCTTCGCTTCCTTCCTCCTGCTCTTCTTCGCAAGCGGCGTCGGCAACGCATCGACGTTCCAGATGATCCCGGCGATCATGCGAAAGGAGATTCCACGCTTGATGCCGAATCTTTCCGAAACAGATCAGCAGAAACAGGCGGAGAAGGAATCTGCCGCCATAACCGGCTTCGTTTCCGCGATCGCCGCCTTCGGCGCATTCTTCATTCCCAAGAGTTTCGGGCTTTCCCTTGCCGCAACCGGCAGCGCGGCGAGCGCGCTCGTGGCTTTTCTCGTCTTCTACGTGTCATGCCTCGCCGTCACTTGGTTCGTTTACGTGCG
>JAFEDV010000051.1 GCA_018241475.1 Pseudomonadota bacterium
CAATCGAGGTTTCAATGCCAATCCATGGATGACGGGCAACGCCTTCATCATTTCGCATAGCCTCATGATCGACGAGACCTACGTCGCCGGGTTGCGCGAGGCGCTCGGCGAATTTCGGCCGCGGGCCGTTCTCATTCTCGATGAGGCGCACCACGCAGCACCCGCGAGCGGCGCCCGCTACGCCATCGATTCTCAGTTCACAAAGGCAATCCGAGATTTGGCGTCTCGCTTCGAGCATCGGCTCTTCTTGAGTGCGACGCCTCATAACGGGCATTCGAACTCCTTCTCCGCGTTGCTCGAAATGCTCGACCCGCAGCGTTTCACTCGCGGTGTTCCCGCTAAGCCTAAAGATCTCGAACAGATCATGGTGCGGCGCCTCAAGTCCGACCTACGACGCATCGATGCGCGCACCTTTCCACTGCGGCGGGTGGAGCCGATCACAATCGACGGCTTGGACGCAAACGCGCCAGAATTGGTGCTCGCGGAAATGTTGTCCGACTACCGCGCTCTGCGTGAGAAGCGGATTTCCCGGATGGGCGCGCGTAAGGCCGCCCAGGCGCGGATCGTGTTCGCCGGGCTCCAGCACAGGCTCCTGTCGTCCGCCGCCGCATTTGCTTCGACGCTAACTAAGCACAAGCAGACGCTTGAAAGACAATTGACTGGCGATCTGACCGATCCGCTACCGCTCGCGCTGCCGACAGACGGCGAAGACACGGCTGAGTTTCTCCTCGACGAAGACGAAGCCGCCGACGAATTGATCGCCTACGATGATCGCACGCTCGAAACCGCCGCGGCCGCCACCGCGCCAGAGCCTGGGCGAGAAATGGCGGAAGAGCTGGATGCTGTCCAAGAAATGCTAGCGCTGGCCGTGGAAGCTAGCCGCGGCGCCGACGCACGCGTCCGCTGGATCCTGAATTGGATCGGCAAGGAGTTTGCCCCAGCTGGCATCTGGAGCAATCGCCGCTTGCTCATCTTCACTGAATGGGAGACGACACGCCGCTGGCTTGAACGCCGGCTGAAGGAAGGTATCGCGAGCACCGAAGACGCCGAAAACCGCATTGAGGTGTTCTCCGGCGCCA
>JAFEDV010000520.1 GCA_018241475.1 Pseudomonadota bacterium
CAATGCGCACGCCGCGGCCGCGGGCGCGGGCGTGCATGCGCTTCATGACGATGTTCTTGCCGACATGCGCCTGCGCCACCACGAGGCCGTCGAGATCGAGGCTGTGGTTGTTCTCGGCGTTGTCGATCGCCGATTGCAGACACTTCAGCACGTCCCTGGCGATGCGCTTCTGGCTGAAGCGCAATTCGTTCTTGGCCTTCTCCGCGGAGAGACCGCGGATCGACTGGGCGACCAGGTTGAGTTTCTGCGGGCTGATGCGCAGCGTGCGCAGCACTGCGCGCGCTTCGTTCGAGGCCTGCTTCGGAGGAGCCTTCTTCTTGCTCATCTCACTTCCTCTTGGCCTTCTTGTCGGCGCCGTGGCCGTAATAGTTTCGGGTCGGCGCGAACTCGCCGAGCTTGTGACCGACCATGTCTTCGGAGACGAGCACAGGCGTGAATTGCTTGCCGTTATGGACTTGGAAAGTGAGGCCCACGAATTGCGGCATGATCGTCGAACGGCGCGACCACGTCTTGATCTGCTCACGACGGCCGCCCGCCTGGACCTTCTCGGCCTTGGCGATGAGATAGCCGTCGACGAACGGGCCTTTCCAAACTGAACGCGGCATCTCGTTAGCTCACTTTCTTCGAGTGACGACGGCGGATGATCAGACGATCCGACGGCTTGGTCTTGCGGGTCTTCGGACCGCGCGTCTTCTTGCCCCAGGGCGTGACCGGATGACGGCCGCCCGAGGTCTTGCCCTCGCCGCCGCCGTGGGGGTGATCGACCGGGTTCATGGCGACGCCGCGCACACTCGGCTTGCGGCCGAGATGAAGGCCGCGGCCGGCCTTGCCCCAGACTTCGTTCATGTTGTCGGGATTGGACACCGCGCCGATCGTGGCCATGCACACGTCCGCGACCATTCGGACTTCGCCCGAGGCCATGCGCAGTTGGGCGTAGCCGGCGTCTCGACCGACGACCTGCACGTAGGCGCCAGCCGCACGCGCCATCTGGCCGCCTTTCAGCGGCTTCAGTTCGACGTTGTGGACGATGGTGCCGACCGGGATCGCCTTGAGCGGCATCGCGTTGCCCGGCTTAACGTCGACGCGGTCGCCCGCAACCACCGTATCGCCCGCCTTCAGGCGCTGCGGTGCAAGGATGTAAGCGAGTTCGCCGTCGTCGTACTTGATGAGCGCGATGAACGCCGTGCGGTTCGGATCGTATTCCAAACGCTGAACCGTCGCTTCTACGCCCCATTTGCGGCGCTTGAAGTCGATCCTGCGATAGGCGCGCTTGTGGCCGCCGCCGGTGCGGAAGGCAGTGACGCGTCCAGCGTTGTTGCGCCCGCCGGTCTTGGTCAGACCTTCGGTCAGCGCCTTCACCGGCTTGCCTCTGTGGAGCTCGGCGCGGTCGACGATCACGAGCTGACGGCGGCCTGGCGATGTCGGACGGAATTGCTTCAAAGCCATCTTCAGAGCCCCGTCGTCACGTCGATGGAATAGCCTGCGAGAAGCGTCACGATCGCCTTCTTGGTGTCGGAGCGCTTGCCCGGCCTGCCGCGGAAGTGCTTGGTTTTGCCTTTATGGCGGATGGTGTTGACCGCGCCGACCTTGACGTTGAAGAGCTTCTCAACGGCCTGCTTCACCTGGTCCTTGGTGGCGTCGAGCGGCACGCGGAAAACGACCTTGTTCTGCTCCGAGAGCAGCGTCGCCTTTTCCGTGATCACCGGCTTGATGATGGTGTCGTAGTGGTCGAACGCGCTCATGCCGGCGCTCCTTCATGGGCTTGCGCTTTCCTGGGCGCGGCGCGCTTCTTCGGGCCGCCTTCAATCTTGGCGCCGGGACCGGCTGCGGCTTGCGCGCGCGTCTTGGCAGGCTTGCAATCCTTGAAACGGGTGTGGATCGCCTCGACGGCGTCCTTGCTCAAGACCAGCTTCTTGCGGCGCAGGATGTCGTAAACGTTGAGACCCACGCTCGGCAGAATGTCGAGGTCGCGGATGTTGCGCGCGGCGCGCGCCAGACCCTGGTCAACCGAAGCGCCGGCGATGATGAGCGCATTGTCGAGCTTAAGCTTGCCGAGATGGCCGGCCAGCGTCGAAGTCTTGGCGTCCTTCAAAGACACGGCATCCACGACGACGAGATCGCCCGACCCCGCCTTCGCCGACAGCGCATGACGAAGCGCCAGCGCGCGGAATTGCTTGGTGAGGTCGTGGCTGTAATCGCGCGGCAGGCGATTGTGCGCATGACCGCCGCCCCGGAAGATCGGCGCGTTCGCCGAACCGTGACGGGCCTGGCCGGTGCCCTTCTGCTTGTAGAGCTTGGACTTGGAGCGCGAGACTTCGCCGCGGCTTTGCGTCTTGTGAGTGCCGGCTCGGCGCTTGGCGAGTTGGTACTTCACCATGCGCTGCAGGATGTCGGCGCGAATTTCTTTGATCCCGAAGACATTGTCGTCGAGATCGATCGAGCCCGCCTTCTTGGCGTCGAGCGTTTGAACGTCGAACTTCATGCCGCGGCTCCCTCGGCTTCTTTGGCGTTCTTCGCCTGCCTGGTTGCGCCCGGCTTCGGCGCCTCCTTCGGCAGCGGCGCCTTGGCCGCATCGCGGACTTCAACCCAGCTGCCTTCGGCGCCAGGAACCGCGCCCTTCACAAACAAAAGTCCGCGTTCGGCGTCGACGCGGACGATCTGCAGATTCTGAATTGAGACGCGCTCGTCGCCGAGATGGCCGGCCATCTTCTTGCCCTTGAACACCTTGCCCGGATCCTGGCGCTGGCCGGTGGAGCCATGGGAGCGGTGCGAGACGGAGACGCCGTGCGTGGCGCGAAGGCCGCCGAAGTTCCAGCGCTTCATGGCGCCGGCGAAGCCTTTGCCGATCGAGATGCCGGCGACATCGACCTTCTGACCGGGGACAAAGTGTTCGGCGGAGATCACGGCGCCGACGGGGAGGAGGTTGTCGGCGCTGACGCGGAATTCGCGGACGATCTCTTTGGGCTCGACCTTGGCGCGCGCGAACTGGCCTCGCTCGGCCTGGCTGCGGCGCTTGGCCTTGGCTTGGCCTGCGCCCAGCGCCAGCGCGGTGTAGCCGTCGCCTTTCGCGTCGCGCGTCTGACTTTCCTTCTTGGCGTTCTTGCGGCTCTTCCTGAGCTTCAGCGGAACGGCGGCGCCCGTCGCGTCCTTGAACTCTTCGGCTTCGACGGTGCGGCGGCCGACCACTTGGCAACCTTCGAGGTCGAGTACGGTCACTGGTACGTGTGCGCCGTCATCGGCAAACACACGCATCATCCCGACCTTGCGGGCAAGCACGCCGGTGCGTTTGGAAACTTCCTTCGCCATCGCGATCACCCGAGAACCTGGATTTGCACGTCGACGCCGGCCGAGAGGTCGAGCTTCATGAGCGCATCCACCGTTTGCGGCGTCGGCTGCACGATATCGAGCACTCGCTTATGGGTGCGGATTTCGAATTGCTCGCGGCTCTTCTTGTCGACGTGCGGAGAGCGGTTGACAGTGAACTTCTCGATGCGCGTCGGCAGCGGCACAGGGCCGATCACGGTCGCGCCCGTGCGCTTCGCCGTCGACACGATTTCCTTCGCGGACATGTCGAGCGTGCGGTGATCGAAGGCCTTGAGCCTGATCCGGATGTTTTGCTGCATCATCGCCTGAATTCCTCGGTCCGCCCAAACGCAAAACCCCTCGCGCGCCGCCCTAGCGGGCTTAGCGTCGAGGAGAGCGCCGCTTCGAGCTGGACGCCTGCCGTTGGTGCTGACGGGATCGCAAAAAACGCTGGCCCTGCGGGGCTTTCCGCCCCGCGCGCTCGACCCGCTTGTCCTCGGGAAGGTGCCGCGTAACTTGCAAACCGCGTCTAAGCCTTAGGCTTACGGCCGGCTCGAAGAGCGGGTGGAATACATATACGCTTCTGGGGCGTCAAGCCGCGTTTGGCCGCGAAATCGGCCTCTCCGCTAGCCGCTGGTGACGTCTCCGGAGCCCATTGTCTGCTTGTGCACGGTGCCAGTGATGGACGTTGCGTGAACCCCGCCCGAGCCGAAAAGCGAAGCGTCGACGTCGCCTACGGCGCCGTTCACGGTCACGTCGCCGGACCCGTGGATGGATGCCTTCAGCCGCTGGACCGGCGCCGCCACCACTATGTCGCCGGAGCCGAACAGATCGAATTCAGCGTTGGTGATCGATCCGCCGGAAACATTGACGCCGCCCGAACCGTGGCTGTTGGCCTTCAGCGAACCTGTCACCGAGGCTAGCGTCATCGAGCCAGAGCCGAACACGTTCGCCGCGGCCCCATCGGCGATGGCGCCGGTGTTGAGACCGCCGGAGCCAAACACCTGAGCGTCGAGGCTGTGGGCGGCGCCGGCCTGGACACGGCCCGAACCGCGCACCTCGACCTCCAGCTCGCCCGCGACGTCGGCGGCGGTTGCGCCGCCGCAGCCGGAAACCTCCAGATGGAGCTCCTGCGAGGGCCCGATTTCGGCAAGACCCGCGCCGTCATATTCGACATGCAGCGTGCGTGGCGCGTGCACGACGATCTGCGGCAGGTCCGCCTGCGCCACCCGGCCGTAGCCGCGCAGGTCCGCGCCGCCGCCATCGTCACAATCGACGCGGTTGGCGAGATGACCGTCAACCACGACGTTTTCGCCGTCGCGTTCGATGGTCGGCATCGGAGCATGCCCCGGGTTGGTGATCTCGATAGCGAAGTCCTGGCGATCTTCCGGCGTAACGGTGACGTGGGCGGCGATGTACTTGAAGCGAAGCTCGTCGCCATGCGCCGTCTGCGCCGCATGGCCGGCCGCCGCCGGCATGACCGGATCCGTGCGCCCGTCGATATCGAAATGAAAATGCCGACCGCCCCCGACCATGGCGAACAGGCCAAAGATGACGGCGAAGATGATCGCGGCCACGAAGATAAAGCGTTCCATCCACGCCTCCTGCGCGCCGTGCTCGGGGCGCCCTCTCCCGACGAGATGCAACCCGCCGGACCCTTGGATGCGCCGACCTTTACCAAGTCGATGCGACCACGAAGCAACACGTTTCGACGCCGGGGATTCTCCCCTCCGATTGGTTGAGCGGCGTTAACCTTCCGTAAGGGTTGTTAAGTCACACCGCCCCGACTTGGTTGGCTCACCGGCCTGCCGCAATTTTGGGGATTAGCATGAAGAAGCTCGTTCTGGGCGCTGCCGCCGCAGCCGCCCTTTTGGCGCCGGCCGTCGCCAACGCCGAAACCAACGCCGTGGTCGGCATCGACTATAGCCACGTCAACTTCGACTCTCTGGGCGACGGCAACGTCTATGGCCTGACGGGCGCCTTCAACCACGATTTCTCGAACGGCTGGCAGATTCAGATGGATGGAGCCGCCGACCGCTTCGACGCCAGCGGCTGCTGTGTCTCCGAGAATTACGCCGCCGTCCACTACGGCGTGCGCAACGATCAATACAGCTTCGCCGGCTTTGTCGGGCTGCAGAATTTCGTCTTCTTCTCCGGCGTCGACGCCGGCGTGGAAGGGCAGATGCACTTCGGCCAAGCCTCGATCGGAGGCAGCGTCGCCTACGTCGATTTTGGCGATATCAACATCAACGCCTGGAACACCAACGTTGACGGCCTCTACTACTTCACGCCGAACTTCTCGGTGAATGCCGGCGTCGCCTACACCAACATCGACGGCAGCTTCTTCGGCAGCGGCGACTACTGGACATGGAATCTCGGCGGCGAATACCGCTTCGACAATTCCCCGTTAAGCGTATCGCTAGGATATCGCCAATCCGACTTGAGCGGCGCCACCGTCGACGCCTGGACCATTGGCCTTACGCTCGACCTCAGCACCGGCAGCCTGCAGGACCGCCGCGTCAAGGGGCCGAGCTGGGGCGGCGCTCGCTCAATGTACGACGACTTCAACGCGGTTCCGCCGATCCCGTAAGACGGTCAATCCGATTTCGAACTGCCAAGCGCCCCGGTTCGCCGGGGCGCTTCCTTTTTGCAAACAAAAGGGCCGCTCTCTCGAGCGGCCCTTGGTCTTTCCGTGAGGTTCGATCTTACTCGAGGATCTTGGCCACGACGCCCGAACCGACGGTGCGGCCGCCTTCGCGAATGGCGAAGCGCAGACCCTGGTCCATCGCGATGGGTGTGATGAGTTCGACCGTCATTTTCACGTTGTCGCCCGGCATCACCATTTCGACGCCGGCCGGCAGCTGAACGATGCCGGTCACGTCGGTGGTGCGGAAGTAGAACTGCGGACGATAATTGGTGAAGAACGGCGTGTGGCGGCCGCCTTCCTCCTTCGTCAGGATGTAGACTTCCGACTCGAACTTCTTGTGCGGCGTGATCGAACCCGGCTTGGCGAGAACCTGGCCGCGCTCGACGCCTTCACGATCGATGCCGCGCAGCAGCGCGCCGATGTTGTCGCCGGCTTGACCCTGATCGAGCAGCTTGCGGAACATTTCAACGCCCGTGCACGTCGTCTTCACCGTGGGCCGGATGCCGATGATTTCGACTTCGTCGCCAACCTTGACGATGCCCTTCTCGACGCGTCCGGTGACGACCGTGCCGCGCCCTGAGATCGAGAACACGTCTTCGACCGGCATCAGGAACGGCTGATCGATCGGACGATCGGGCTGCGGGATGTAGGTGTCGACGGCCGTCATCAATTCCTTGATGGCGTCCTCGCCGATCGATGCGTCACGCCCTTCCACGGCCGCCAGCGCCGAACCCTTCACGATCGGAATCTCGTTGCCGGGGAAGTCGTAGCTGGAGAGCAGCTCGCGCACTTCCATTTCGACGAGATCGAGCAGTTCCTTGTCGTCGACCATGTCGACCTTGTTCATGAACACCACGAGGGCCGGCACGCCGACCTGACGGGCGAGCAGGATGTGCTCGCGCGTTTGCGGCATCGGGCCGTCAGCCGCGGAGACGACCAGGATGGCCCCGTCCATCTGAGCCGCGCCCGTGATCATGTTCTTCACGTAGTCGGCGTGGCCGGGGCAGTCGACGTGGGCGTAGTGGCGGGCATTGGTCTCGTACTCGACGTGCGCCGTGTTGATGGTGATGCCGCGCGCCTTCTCTTCGGGGGCAGCGTCGATCTCTTCATACTTTGTGGCCTTCGCCTTACCCTCTTTGGCCAGCACCATCGTGATCGCCGCAGTCAGCGTTGTCTTGCCGTGATCCACGTGGCCGATCGTGCCGATATTGCAGTGCGGCTTTGTCCGCTCAAACTTTTCCTTGGCCATGGGTGGGTCCTGTCTCTCCGGCGTTCCAAAAGCATGGGAGCGCTCCGGCCCGGCCGAAGCGCGTGTAAGGTGCGGGTGTTTATAGCGCGCCTTGGCCACGTCAAGCCCGAAGCGGTTTGATCTCGACGCCTGCGCGATCTAGACCGGTCTCGCGACGGTTCGTCCGCGAGGACGTGAAAAGGGAACGCGGTGTGGGAGCTTGCCTCTCAGAGCCGCGGCTGTACCCGCAACTGTGAGCGGCGAGCGCCCGCCCAAGGCCACTGCCCGGTTCGAAGCCGGGTTGGGAAGGCGGCGGACGCGCAATGACCCGCAAGCCAGGAGACCTGCCGGCGCACGTCGCTCGTTCGACGGCCGGGATAGCCGCGCGAACCGGGTTTCTCCGCTGCAGCGACGCGGGCGGCTCGGCGCTTTGGCGCTGCCCGCATTCGCTGCTGGCGCACCGTTGGCCGAAGGTGCGCGGAACGGAGAAATCCGATGCGCACTTTGTGTCTGCTTTCAGGTGCGGCCCTCGCCGCGTTGCCGCTCCTTGCCAGCGCCGCCTACGCACAGGATGACGACGAGATCGTTGTCACCGCCACGCGCGCACCGGCGCGTGCGGAGACCTTGCCCGCCGAAGTCGACGTCATCGACATCGACGCCATGCAAGCGAGAGGCGTGGTCACGCTGGCCGACGCCCTGCGACAAGCGCCTGGCCTCAATGTCATTGCGGCGGGCGGCGCGGGACAGCAGACCAGCCTTCTCGCGGGCGGCGCCAACTCCAATCACACCCTGGTTCTGTTCGACGGGATGCGCATAAACGATCCATCGACGCCCGGCTCGTCGTTCGACGCGGGCGAAGATCTGCTGGGTGGTCTCGCGCGCGTCGAAGTGGTGCAGGGAACCATGAGCGCGGTGTTCGGCTCTGACGCCATTGGCGGCGTCATCAACCTGATTCCGCGCCATGGCGGCCCAGGCGCACTCAACACGCGGCTCAACGTCGCCGGCGGATCGTTCAACACACGAACCGGTGGAGCAAGCGCCGACGGGACGCTCGGCGCGTTTCGCTACGCGGTGAGCGCCGAGGGGTTCGCCAGCGACGGCTACGACCTCGTGCCGCGGCGGATGTCCACCTTCACGGGAGAAACGGACGGCGCCTGGATGGCCACGCTTACCGGCGTCTTCGACTATCAGGCGACGCATGCACTCTCATTTGACTTGCTGCTCCGGCAGCGGCGCGCGCAGGCGGACTTCGATCCCTTTCCGTTCGATTTCGGCGCCTTCAATTCCTTCCGCGGCGAAGACTCGACGCTCGAGATTTCACGCAACGATCTTAGCATCGCACGCCTAGGGGTCACCTGGGCGCTCAGCGACACGCTCTCTCTGCGCACGACCTATGGCGGATTGCGCCAAAAGCGCGTGCAAAGCGATCTAGGCGTCGCCACGGACTTTTACGCGGGCGACCGCCGCTTTGGCGACGTAACGTTGACTTGGTCTCCTCACGCAGCGACATCCATCGTCGCTGGCGTCTCCGCCGAGCGTGACGGCGTGAACATCGCTGAGGGCTTCGGCGTGCCGCCTCCAATGAGCTTTGTCCGCGCCGACCGATTCAACAGCGGCGTCTTCGTCACCGCCCAGAGCGCCTTCGATCGTTTCTCTGTCACCGGCGCGGCGCGGCTCGACGACTACGAAGGCTTCGGCGCACATACCACATGGCGGGTCGGAGCCTCATACAATCTCATCGAATGGGCGCGTGTTTATGCGGCCTACGGCACGTCCTTCCGCGCGCCGACGCTCTATGAGCGCTACGTCTCGTTCGGCAACCCCAACCTCGATCCGGAGCAGGCGCGGAGCTGGGAAGTCGGCGCCAATGCGCAATTGGAGACGTTCGGCCATGCGCGCGGCCTCGAGTTGAGCGCGCTCTACCGCCATAGCGACATCAAGGATCTGATCGATTTCGGCCCGCTCTTCACCTACGACAACGTCGATCAGGCGACCATCGATACGGCTGAGGCCCGGCTCGGCGCCCGGCCTTTCGAGTGGCTCACGGCGCGCCTTGCCTATGTCTATACCGACGCGCGCGACGAGGCGACACACGCCCACTTGCTGCGCAGGCCGAAGGATTACTGGTCGGCCGAACTTAGCGCCACACGCGGCGCCTTGCGCGTCGATCTTGCCTGGCGCGAGGTCGGCGATCGCAGCGACCAGATCTACGCCGATGACGGCTTTTCGCTCGGCGTCGGCGAAACCCCGAGCTACGCGGTAACGCGCCTCGCACTGGCTTACGAAGCAACCGCCAACGCCGAACTCTATGTAGCGGCCGACAATCTCTTCAACGTCGCATATGAACCCGCCAACGCCTTCGCGGGCGCGCCGCGGACGATCACAGCCGGGCTACGAGCCCGATACTGACGTCATCGCTTGTGCATGCAGGTCGAGGTCGTTTCCCGTCACGCGTTGAGCTTGGGCGTCGTAGCAAACAGACTGCAGCGAGCCGTTGGTGACGTCGCTTGGAAGCGCCGCTTGACTATACCACAGGCGGCCGAGTGTGACCGAACCGTTCTCGACGCTCCCGATGGCGCCGATATCGTCGGCAATGCGCGTGCGGGCCGCTTCGGTGCGCGCCCAGCTCGGCCAATCCTGCGCGGAGTACGTGAAGTACACGCGCAGCGACCCGCAGGGGAAGTCGCCGAACTCGATGCGAGTGATTTCGATGAGTTTGCGTCCCGACGGAGCGCAGAACACCGGGCGATCGCCGCCGTAAGGCGAACCGTGCAGATACTGGCGCCCAAGCTGGGTCAGTGCGTATTCCTGCACGCCAGCGCCGACTTCCGGCCGCTCACGTTTGGTGAAAAATCCCATGTCGACGAATTCGTCCATGCGTTGCTGGCCCTCGCGGGCGACGTCCGGACCCCAGTCGCGGGCCATGAGATCAGTGCGCAAGACGTAGGCGGAACGCACCGCCGCTTCGTTAAGCCAGACCGCCGGCCATGAAAGGCAGATGGGCGACTGATCGAGAAGCGCGCGGACGGCCGCAGCCACCTCGATGCGAGACACATCGCGCTCCACCGGCGCGATCGCCTGGTCTGCCCCGCCTGAGCGAACCTCGCGCGGTGTGCGCATGAATTGCGCTTGCTGCGCAGGCGTGGCCATGGCGCACGCCGACGTTGCGCCCACGATCAACCAAGCTGCTAGACGAACAATCGCCCGAACCGACGGCATCCCGCCCTCCGTCGCCACCCGTGAACCCGAAGCAAGTATTGCGCCGATGCCCTGAAGCGCAAACTCCCCCGCACATGAGGAGAAGGTAATGATTGCGCAGGGAGAGGCAATCAGCTGAGCGGAGCGGGTAGAGGGAATCGAACCCTCGTCTTCAGCTTGGAAGGCTGCGGCTCTACCATTGAGCTATACCCGCAACCGCTCGGGGGCCCGCTTCTAAAGCCTCTTGTCGGCAAATGCACGCCCGACCCGGCCATCATGGCCACTGCTCCGACGCATTGGCTCTAATCCGGATTGTGGAGTTCGAGACACGCAGTGTCGCCGGGCCGAAGCGCAAAGTGCGAAAGCTGGTGGAAGGGGCTGGATTCGAACCAGCGTACGCTCGCGCGGGCAGATTTACAGTCTGCTGCCATTAACCACTCGGCCACCCTTCCAGGTGTCAGCAATCAGGTGTCAGGTGTCGGATATGGGATGACATCGTCACCCGACACCCGACACCTGACACCTGAAAACGGAGCGCGTCCTATAGCCAAGCCCCCTCACCCGCTCAAGCCGCCGCATGGCATTCCGCCAGACAGGCTGCCGCGCCGCCAATTCGAGGAGGAGACCGGCGGTCCGTCGTGGATCTGGGGGGTGCACGCGAGCCTGGCCGCGCTCGCCAACCCAGCGCGCAGGATCGAGCGCGTTGTCGCGACGCGCAACGCCGCTGCGCGGTTGCCCGCCGGCATCGAGGCGCAAATCCTCGATCCGGACGCCATCGACGGCATGTTGCCGCCGGGCGCCGTCCACCAGGGATTGGCCGTGCGCGCGAACCCGCTTGAATCGCTCCCGCTCGAAGCAGCGTGCGCACCCCCTGA
>JAFEDV010000521.1 GCA_018241475.1 Pseudomonadota bacterium
CTCAGACCGGTGGAGTGCTGCACGTAATCACTGACAAAGTTGATCTGCAGCAGGCAGAGTGCGAGCCAGATCACGGCGATGACGCAGCCAACGCCGGCGCAGCCGCTCATCTGGAAGGTGAAGCGGCGCATGTCGTCACCGGCGCGCGCGCGATCGACTGTCTGCGCCTGCGGCGGCGGGCCATCGTCCTGCCGCTAGGCCAGTGCGTTCTGTGCGGCGCGGCGCATTTCGTCGTCGTTGACCTGGCTGTCTTCCATCGCCGCTCTGACATCGGCTTCGAAAGCCTCGACGACGACCTGCAGATCGGCGATGGCGCGCGGCGCCGGATGGTCGCTATCCTGCCAGGCCTGCACGAAGCGGCGCATGAACGCCTCCGCGGAGAGGCGGCCATCGAGATAAGCCTCGATCAGTGCACGCCAGTCAGCGGGTGACATGGCGCGGGCCTTCGCCCCCTCTCCCTTGCGGAGAGGAGGCCGGGGGGTGAGGGGCGCGCAAACAATCAGGCGCCGGAGCGGCGGGACGCCCCTCACCCCGCCGCTTCGCGGCAACCCTCTTCGCGAGAGAGAGGGTGCGCACGCTCGCAGCTCTCACTTCTTCTCTTTCTTCTTGTACATGGCGAGCATCCGCTGGGTGACCAGGAAGCCGCCAAAGATGTTCACGGACGCGAGCGCGACGGCGAGCGCGCCCGCGCCCTTCGCCACAATGCCGCCTGCGTGATCGGCGTGGGCGGCGGCGGCGATCAGCGCGCCGACGATGATGACGGACGAGATCGCGTTGGTGACGGCCATGAGCGGTGTGTGCAGCGCCGGCGTCACCGACCAGACCACATAATAGCCGACGAAAATGGCGAGCACGAAGATGGCGAGATAGAAGACAAAGGGATCGACCGCTTCCATGTGACCCTCACGTCGTTTCGTAGGTGGCGTCGGCGCGAACGATAAGGCCGAACTCGTCCATTTCGTGAACCTCGGCGGCGCGCTCGCCGCGATTGTTGCGGTAGATCAGGGTATGTCCGCGCGCGCCGACACAGAGGCCCTCCGGCTTGAAGGTCAGTTGCGGCGCGCGTTCCAGCGCCTTCTCGACATAGGCGCGCAGAATGACCTTGCCGTGGATGACGCCATCCATGGAGAAGCCGAGCGCGGTGATGTAGGGCGAGGAGAACTCGATATCGTCGGCGTAGAGCGCGAGGATCGCCTCGACGCCGCGCGCGTTCCAGGCGGCGTAGTAGCGGCGGGCGAATTCGGCGTCGTTCATCTTCCCCCTCCTCTTGAGAGGAGGGGGCTAGGGGGTGGGGTGAACCACCGCACGATGACGTCGCATCGCGGCGCGACAGGAATCGAAAGGCAGGAGGTTCGCTCCACCCCCTGCCCCCTCCCCTTGCGGGGAGGGACGATCGGTGCGTCTTGCTTCATGCCGCGCTCGCGGGCGCAAGCTGCGGATGCACGACGGCGCCGGCCTTGGTGACAAGCGCGCCCTTGATGATCTCGTCGTCCCAAGCGGGCGCGAAAGCTTTGCTGTTTTTGTCGGTGAGCAGCGGGAGCAGTGCGAGCAGGTTGCGCGCGTAAAGCGACGACGCATCTGCCGGCAAACGCGCGGGCAGATTGGTGAAGCCCATTATTTTGATGCCGGCGATCTCGACCAATTCGTCGGGCTTCGACAGCGGACAATTGCCGCCTTGCGCCACGGCGAGATCGACGATCACCGAGCCCGGGCGCATCGAACGCGCCTGCGCCTCAGTGACGAGCGTCGGCGCCGGGCGGCCGGGAATGAGTGCAGTGGTGATGACGATGTCCTGCTTGGCGATGTGTTCGGTAATGAGCATCGCCTGTTTGGCCTGGTACTGGGCGCTCATTGGCTTGGCGTAGCCGGAGGCGGTTTCGGCTTGCTTGAATTCCTCGTCCTCCACCGCGACGAACTTGGCGCCGAGCGAGGCCACCTGCTCTTTGGTCGCGGGGCGCACGTCGGTGGCGCTGACAACGGCGCCCAGACGGCGCGCGGTGGCGATCGCCTGCAGACCGGCGACGCCGACGCCCATGACGAACACTTTCGCGGCGGCGATAGTCCCGGCCGCTGTCATCATCATCGGAAAGGCCCGACCATAGAGTTCCGCCGCTTCGATCACGGCGCGATAGCCGGCCAGGTTCGCCTGGCTGGAGAGCGCGTCCATCGATTGGGCGCGGGAAATGCGCGGGATGAATTCCATGGCGATGGCGTCGACCTTGGCTTTAGCCAGTTTCTCAATCGCTGACTTATCGCCGTAAGGCTCAAGCAAGGATGCAAAGCCCGCTCCGGGTTTCATCGCTCCAATTTCGGAATCTGACGGTCTGCGTACTTTAGTGATCAGGTCGGCGCCGCCGATTCCGCCGTCAGTCGCGATCTCCGCACCCGCCGCCCTGTAGAGATCGTCCGGATAGCTGGCAGCCGCACCAGCGCCGGTTTGCACCACGACGCTGTGCCCCAAGCCAACGAGCTTTTTCACCGCCTCCGGCACAGCGGAAACGCGGGACTCTCCGGGAGTGGATTCCTTGAGGACGGCGATCCGCAAGGGCTCAACCCACCATGTGGGCGATAACCGGCACGATCAGGCCGCCGAGACCAAGCAGCACCCACTGCGCCACTTGCGCCGCCCAATACGCGCCCGACATGCGAAAGCCGACGCCGACGCCAATGCCGATCACCACGAAGGCGAGCCAACCGGACCACCAGCCGTCATTGATCGCAAATGCAAGCGTCAGCAGCGCCACCCATTGCGCCAAGTGTGAGCCGATCCACAGCGCGGCGACCAGGAAACCGTGGAAGGTCTCGCGCTGGTCCTGGATGTTCGTGCTGTCTTGAGCGCCGGTCTGCGCCATGTCGTGGTTCTCCTCGCTATCGCGGGCGGGTGTAAACCGCACCGCCTGCGCGAACAAGCGAGACGAGAGAACGCAGGCCAGCCCCGCCGGGCGGCCCTAGAATTGGATGTCGAGAACGGCGCTTGCCTCGGGTTCCGGCCGCCGCCGGCGCTCTGCCTTGACCGAAAAAAAGGTGACCTCATCGCCCTCGAAGCGCGCCGCCGTGAGGGCCCCCGAGGCGTAGGCGCCCGTATCGACGCCAACGCGCCGCTTATCCTTGTAGGGGCGCTCTGCGGGCGTATGGCCGTGAACCACAACGTGGCTGAACGGACGCCTGTCGGCGATGAATGGCGCGCGCGTCCAGTAAAGGACTTCGTCCGGCTGGTCGGTCAGAGCCATGCCCGCGTCAACGCCGGCGTGAACGAAGGCATAGCCACCGAGTTCGACGTACCGCTCGAGGCCGCCCAGAAATTCCAGATGCGCGGCCGGCACCTTCTCCCTCAGCGCGGCCGCAGCAGCGCCCCAGTCTTCATCCGAGGCGCCGGCGAGGCTCGGCGGGGCGACGCCGTAGGACATCATCGTTTCGGCGCCGCCGTGGAGCACCCAGCGCCTATTGGGCAAGGGCGCTTCCATGAACGCGACCATCGCCTGCTCATGATTGCCGCGTAGATACCTGCGCTCGCAGTTCGACGGGCGTTCGCTCAGCAACAGGTCAAGCACGCCGGCGCTGTTCGGCCCGCGATCGACGTAATCACCCAAGAACACGACGATCGGGGGACCGGATTCGCGCTGTTCGCCCGCCGCGCGCTCCTCGATCGTGTCGAGCATGACGGCAAGCAGGTCGCTGCATCCGTGGACGTCGCCAACAGCGTAGCCGACGCGACCTTCGAGAAACTTTGCAGGCGGCAAGGAGGGGCGAGAAAAAAGCCGCATTAATCTCATTGCTCCTGCATACCCCCGCGGAGGCGACGCTGACAACCAAACGCGAAGGATCGATACAGTGCATGCGGCGCCGGCTTCCAGTGACGCCTGTCACTGTTAACGTCGAACGCAAGACGCGCCGCCTAGTTGCCGAGACGCCGCAATCGGCGGTAAGGCGCTGGTCCATCCCTTGCTTCCGGCTTGGGCTAGATTAAGAGTTCCACTTCAAGGACTGGGCCACGGAATGTCTTCGCCAAATTGGCACACTCGCCGCGGTTTGCTGCGCGCAATCGGTTTTGGCGTTGCCGCTGGAACGATCGGTGCGTGCGGCACGACGACCGCCGCGGAGACGCCGCCTGGCGCGGCCGCTTCGCCGACCAGGGACTACCGGCTCGGCCCTGCAGACCAATTGCGCATTACTGTCTTCAACGAGCCCGGATTGACCGGCCAATTCGTGGTGGGCAGCCAGGGCACTATTGCCTATCCCCTGGTCGGCGACATTCGCGCCGCGGGCCTTACCGTAACAGAATTCACCGATGCGCTGCGAACTGCGCTCGGCCAATACGTCCGATCCCCGAGCGTTAGTGTCGAAGTTGCGAACTACCGCCCATTCTTCATACTGGGCGAGGTGACACGGCCTGGGACCTATCCGTACGCGGTAGATTTGACCGTGCTCAATGCGGTCGCAACGGCTGGGGGGTTCACGTACCGGGCGAACCAACACCGGGTCTTCATCCGGCACGCCGATGAGAGCGACGAACGCAGCTATCCGCTGACCCCGTCAACACCCGTGTTGCCGGGAGATACGGTGCGCATTGGCGAGCGCCTGTTCTGAGCACTCGCAGAACTCGCCGCGCCGGGACTGGATTACAGCACAAGTCAGGACGACATCGCGCAATCCACGGTGCTAGTGTGAAGGGGTCGGTGTCTTGCTGTCCCACTAGGCGCGCCGAGGCATGGGCGGGGAAATGAACGCGAGACCCGGATTGGAGATGATGACCAGCGCCGCGACGCGGCGATCCTTCGCGGATGTCGTCGGCCTCACCGCAATGGCGCGAGGGCTGCGGCGGCGCTGGAAAGTCATGCTGCTTGTCGGCCTGATCGGAGCGTGCGGTCTCTTTGCATTCATAATGTCGGGGCCGCGCACATATAGCGCGGCGGCGCTACTCATCATAACACCGCGCCAAGCGACACAGGAAGCGAGCGGAACAACAGCGTCAGCGGCGATCGATTCCGAAATCGAGTTGCTTCGCTCGGCGTCGCTGATGAACGATGTCGCCGAAGCTGTCGGCTTGCGCCGTACAGGCGAAGGCGTGGGCCGCTCGAACGCCGCAACGGCCGACGTCGTCAACAGCATCGCCCGTGCGATAACCATCACACGCCGCGGCGCCACCAACGTGATTGAGATCAGCGCACGTGCGAGCAACAATCTGCGCGCCCAGCAGCTGGCGAACAGCTACGCCGACGTCTACATCGCCAACCAGCTGCGCGCCCACGTCGATTCGTCGCAGCAGGCCAGCTCATGGCTCGCCCGCCGCCTCGCGGAGCTGCGCGACGCCGTCGAGACCAAGGAAGCGGCGGCGGAGGCGTATCGCGTGCAGGCCCGCTTGCCGGCGGATAATGCCGCCGCGACGCCGGCGGCGGATGTGCAAGGAAACGATCCGCAAAGCCAGGTGCAGCTGGCGCGCGCCGATCTGGATGAGCGGCAGGCGCGTGCGCGGCGCCTGCAGGACGCGGTGTCGTCGGGCGCCTCGCTCGACGCGATTGCAGCGGCGGCAAGCTCAGATACGCTCAACAGCTTGCGCGACCGCATGGCCGACGTCGACCGCCGGCAAGCGGATCTCGAGAACCGCTACTTGCCGAGCCACCCGGCGGTGATCGCAATCCGGGAAGAGCGGCAATCGGTCGAGGATCAGGTTCAACATGAAATTCAGCGCGCCACCTCGGCGCTCAACGCGCAGGTGGCGGCAGCGCGCACCCGTTTGCAGACCCTGCAACGCTCGCTGCCGCCGCCAGCGCCGCCGCCGGCGCCGGCGGATGCCGCGATCTCCGGCGTGGATGCGATGGCGCACTATCGCGATCTGCAGCGCGAGGCCGGGATCGCGCGGCAAATCTACGAAACTTATCTGCAGCGCAACCAGGACATGGCGGACATCAATCAGCTGAATATTCCCGACACGCGTGTTCTGGCGTATGCGCCGGTCCCCACTTCGCCCACATCGCCCAATCTCCTGCTGGCGCTGGAACTGGCGGCCGCGCTCGGGTTATTGCTGGCGCTGTTGACAGGCTTCGGTTTCGAGGCAGCCGATCAGTCGGTGAAGAACGGCGACGATCTCGAGGAGCGCATCGGGTATCCGGCGGTCGTGTCGATTCCGACAATCTCGAGACGCATGATGCGCATGATGCCGCCAGCCGAGCGGCATCCATCGGGCTATCTCATCGGCAGACCGATGTCGGCGTTTGCGGAAGCCCTGCGCGTCTTGCGAACGGTGATCGTCTACTCCAAGCTCGACAAGCCGGTGCAGGTGGTGGCGGTGACATCGGCGCTGCCCGGCGAGGGCAAGACCACGATTTCGATGTGTCTGGCCCGCATCTCAGCCTTGTCAGGTCAACGCGTGTGCGTCGTCGACTGCGATCTGCGCATGCAATCGATCAACGATGTGATCGACATCGAGACCGATGTCGGCATTCTGCAAGTGCTTGCCGGCGAAGCGCCATGGCGTTCGGCTATCGTGAATGACCCAAGCTCCGATGCGCACGTGCTGCCGGTGGCGCGGGCCGGCTTCACGCCGCGCGACGTCTTCGGCTCCAACGCCATGGCGCGGCTCATCGACGACCTGCGCGGCGCTTACGATCTGGTGATCCTCGATTGCGCGCCGATTCTCGCGGTTGCCGAGACCCGCATCCTCGTGAAGCAAGCTGACACGACCGTGCTGGTCGCGCGCGCCGGGCGTACGCCCGTGAAGGCGCTCCGCGCAGCCGCGCAGCAGACCGTGCTGGCCGATGGGCATGTGCTTGGCGTGGCGCTTAATTGCGTGCTGCCGCACTGGCAGACATACGCGGACTCACTCTATTTCGATCAGGCAAAGTCGTACTACAGCGTGGGCTGATCAGGGTGCGGAGCGCTTGCGCACGACGATCTCACGCCGTTCCTCGAGCGCCAGGCCCGGCACGACGCGGTTGAGCCTGAGGCCCGGCTGCCACAGCCGGCCTCGGTTGCGGAAGCCATGCACGCGGTCCCAAATGATCTGCAAGTCCAGCATCAGCGACCACGACAGCGCATAGGCTTTGTGCTGGCTTTCGGCGTGCGCCCGGTCGACGAGGCGGCTGATGCCGAAGACGCCGGGACGCGCGCTGAGATAGTAGCGCCGACCGGACTTGAGCTGATCGAGGTTCTCTTGCGGCAATGGACTTGGACCCACCAGGCTCATGTCGCCGCGCAAGACATTGACGAGCTCCGGCAAGCGCTCGAAAGCATGCATCCACTTCGCCTGCGGCTGCGCCTCCGTGGACTTGACCTGGGACGTTTCCAGCACTTCGTCGGCGGCCGACGCTTCCGCAGTCGGGGATTTCGCCAACTGAAGACGCAAGCGGTTGAAACTGCGTCCCCCATAGCCGACACAGCGTTTCATGCCGAACACCGGCGCGCTCGTGGTGAACTTCGACCACAACGCGGCGCCTAGCAGCGCCGGAAGCCAGAACGGCAGCAGCGCGACTACGACAGCGAGATCGAAGGCGCGCTTGCGCCCGCCGCCGAGCATCGGTTCGTACGATACGATAGACCCCGCGGCCAAATCGCGGCGCATTCCAACCTCGAAGGCGTCGCCGTCTGCTGCAGAAGGCTGCGTCTCACCATTTCTTGGTTCACGCGGGACTTGGAGGAGCATGGAGTTCCGGTTTCTCCGCAGTGATCCCAGCTTAGAAAGCCGATTGAAAAGCGCAACGCCTTCAAGCCTCTCAAGGGAGGCTATTTCGTGCTTCAAGTTCCCCGATTTGTTGTGGATAAACCCCAGGTAGCTCCTTACCGGACGCAGAATTGGAGCAAACCTTTGCTGCTGAGTCGGCTAGACTATATTGTCGTGTCGTTGCATGCGTCGTGGCCGGTCCGGCGACTTTAACTGCGCCTCGGATACGTTCGGCGAGGAGGTCGAAGCCCCGTGACTACCCCCCTTCTCGGTGACGAGATAGGCTTTGCCTCAGGGGCAAGCGGGCGAACCCGCCGGACTCGCGAATCGAGACCCGTTTCACTCCTTTGGTCGCGCATTCGACGCGCGACGCATCGTCAAATTAGCGTACTGGCGATCGTGTTCGTTCTCGCCACGGGTGTTGGCCTTCTCTACGAATACGCCGCCGGGGCGCTGACGCCGGGGGCGATCGCGATCTGCGCGGCGATCGCCATCGTCGTCGCGCTCGGCATCAGCATTGTCTCCGAACTTGGACGGAACACCGTCACGTCGGTTTCCGGCCTTCGCAAGCACCTGAACTATCTGGTGCTGGGGGCAGCGCCCGAGCTGACGCCGGAGGCGTTCCGCGAGCTGCCGCCCGAACAGCGCACGCCGCTCGGCTGCCTGACGTTCCAGCCGGGTTCGGCGTTCGCCACATCGTTTCGCCATCTGCAGGGAACAATTTCGAACAACCGGATGATCGCCGTTATCGGCTCGATACCGAATGAGGGCGCGAGCACCTCCGCGCTCGGGATCGCGGTGAGTGCGACGCAGCAGGGCCGGAGCGTGCTCCTGGTTGACTGCGACCTGCGCCGCCGCTCGCTGACGCGGTCTTTGCTTGGCGATGTCGAGGCCGGCGTCCTGGAGGCCGCCGACCGACCGAACAATTGGCGAGACCTGGTGCAGCAGGAAGCTGAGACCGGGCTCCACTTCCTCCCGGCGGCAAAGCTGAAAAGCCCGTGGACTACCCTTGTCGGCATGTCGGGATTGCCGATTCTGCTCGAGGAGATGCGGAAGACTTACGACCTGGTCGTGCTCGATTGCGCGCCGGCGCTGGGCAGCGCCGATGGCGCCACGCTGGCGCGGCTGGCGGACGGCTGCATTGTGGTGGCCGCCTGGGACGACACCCCTATGGGCGCGCTCAAGCAAAGCATGCGCACGCTGCGCGCCCGCGAGCAGCGGGCGACCGGCGTCTACGTCAACCGGGTGCCACCGGGTTATCGGTTCGGACGGCTGCGGCCGGAGTAGCCCCGGCGGCGAGCATATCGGCTGGCGCGATGGCCCCGCCGATCGCAATTGCGAGCTGCGGAAACACCGGCGCCAGGTTGCCTCGAAATTCGGCGGCGTGAGCCCAATCGGGAGTCGGCGGACGCGCGATCACCTGGACTTTGCTGCGCTTCGGCTTCCTGCGAATGAGATTCTGAATGAATGGGGCGTGCGCGCCGCCGCCAACTGCAACAGACTGGATTTCGCGGCCGCCGTGTAGCGCAGCGAACTTGCTGGCGACCTCGAGCGCCGCATCGTAGGCATCGCCGAGTGTGCGCGAGAAGGAGCGGAAATC
>JAFEDV010000522.1 GCA_018241475.1 Pseudomonadota bacterium
GACAACATCTGCAATGGCGCGCTCGACAACGCGACGGGCGTGTCGGGCCTCATCGAGCTGGCGCGCCACTTCAGAGAAAACGGCCCTGCGCGCCGCTCGCTGGCTTTCATTGCGGTGACGGGCGAAGAGAAGGGGCTGCTCGGCTCCAGCTGTTACGCGGATCATCCGACGTTCACGCCTGGCAATATCGTCGCCAACATCAACATGGACGGCCTGAGCATCTATGGTCCGGCGCGCGATCTAACCATCATCGGGTACGGCAAATCGGAGATGGACGATCTCGCGACTGCCGCGGCCCAGGCGCAGGGCCGTCGCATCCGGCCCGATCCGTTTCCTGAGCGTGGCAGCTTCTTCCGCTCCGATCAGTTCAATTTCGCCCGCATCGGCGTGCCCGTGCTCTACACAAGCGCCGGCATTGATCTTGTGAACGGCGGCGAAGAACGGGGCCGCGCGCTGGTGAACGATTACGTCGCCCATCGCTATCACTCGCCGCAGGATCAGGTGACGCCGGACTGGGACATGACCGGCGCGACGCAGGATTTGACCGTTCTCTACAATGTTGGGCGCGGGCTCGCGGAGGGATCGTCGTGGCCGGCCTGGCGGCCGAACGCCGAATTCCGCGCGGCGCGCCAAGCGACGCACCCGTCGCCCTAAGGCGCCCAGAGCACCTCTGGCTGACGCTCCGGCCGTGCGAACAACGCCGCGACCGGGGCGTCCTCCAACTTCTGAGCGAGCGCCGCCTCAAGACGGTCGCGCTTTTCTTTTCCAGTGATGAGCAAGAGCAGGCGGTCGGCGCGAAGGAGGGCGGCCCGCGTCAACGTGAGTCTGTTCGCGGCGCCATCAGCCTGTTGCGCGCGTATAGCGACGACGGTGCGCAGGCTATCCGGATCAAGTGCGGCGGCGAGACCATCGGCCCCCGGAAACCAGGACGCGGTATGCCCATCCGCACCCATGCCCATCAGGGCGATGTCGATGTGGAGCGCGGCGTAAGCGGTATTGGCGGAATCCGCGGAGCATGAACCTGCATACATCGGCAGCAGCTGCGCGCCGCTCGCGAGCGCGGGCGCAAGCGTCCGCCGCAGCAGGCCCTCGTTGGAGGCCGGGTCGCTCAAGGGCACGCAACGCTCGTCCACCAACGCGAAGGTGATTCGGGACCACTCGAGCTTCCTCGAGGCCAGTTGCTCGTATGCCGGGCCGGGCGTCGAGCCGCCGGAGAGTGCGGCGCAGGCCGCGCTCCTCGCATTGATTCCTTGACGCAACGCGGTTGCGACCTCGTCGGCGGCCCGCCGCATGAGCGTGGCGCGATCGGCGAATACCTGGACAGACGCCTTCACTTCTCGTCCGCGAGGGCGGCACGCAACGTTTCGGCGGCCATCGCGCCGAGCTCCTCATGGGCCAACGCGAACGCCGCGGTGGCGCGCAGGTAGCCTAGCTTGTCGCCGCAATCGTAGGTGCGGCCGTCATATTCGAGCGCATGGAAGCTTTGGCTCCTCATCAGCCGCGCCATGGCGTCGGTGAGCTGAATTTCGCCGCCGGCCCCGGCTTGCTGGTAGGCGAGCAATCCGAAGATTTCGGGCTGGAGAATGTAGCGGCCGCTGATGAAGAGATTCGAGGGCGCTTGCTCTCGCTTGGGCTTTTCGACCATGCCCTTCATTCTGAGCAATCTTCCGTCGCGGCTTTCCGGATCGATGATGCCGTACTGTTCCGGGGTGTCGGTCGGCTCGACGGCGATGATGTTGCCGCCGACCTTGTCATACGCCTCCTTCATTTGCGCGAGGCACGATGGCTTGGCCATCATCAGCATATCCGGAAGCATCACAGCGAACGGCTCGTCGCCGATCAGGTCGCGCGCACACCAGACGGCATGTCCTAGCCCGAGTGGCGATTGCTGACGCACGAAACTCATTGAGCCCGCGGGCCGGAGGTCGCCTTCCAATTCCTGAACGAGGCCGGTCTTGCCCTTGAGGCGGAGCGTATCCTCCAATTCGTAGGCGCGATCGAAATAGTCTTCGATCGCCGCCTTGTTGCGTCCGGTGACGAAGACGATGTGCTCGATCCCCGCGGCGAGCGCCTCGTCGACGACATATTGGATCGCCGGGCGGTCGAAGACCGGGAGCATTTCTTTAGGGATTGCCTTGGTCGCCGGCAGCACCCGGGTACCGAGGCCGGCCACCGGCAGAACTGCTTTCCGTAGCGGTTTTGTGCTCATGGAAACGCTACCCGTGGTGGCTACATTACTGCGTCGCAACATAGGCGGTTGGTCGCGACGTTAGACCGCAAGGCTAATGAAATCGCAACAGCAACTAAACGTCGGATTCGCCTTGAATTCAGCTTTTTCCGTCACGATGTGGGACAAGCTGCAGAAGACAGCGGGTATGGTGTCGAGACGGGTGACAGCCGTCACAGCGGAAATCTCTTCGGCGCCGCAAAGTAGCAATTGCAACACAGCCAACTGTTTGTTAACAGGCCGCCGCCGCGAGAAGGATTTCCACAATGTCGCCCGCCGACGAAAAGCTCAAAGCCACATACCGCGTGATCGCCGGGAGTTTCCTGGCTGGCGCTGCGGCGATGGTGATGCTTGGCCTCGTTGCGCCGATCGCGGTGAAGGGCGGCCTGAGCATCCGTGACGCGTGGGCGGCCACAGCTGACCACAACGGCCCAGCGGTGCAGCCGATCAACGTCGTGCAGGTGCGGGCGCAGATCGCCGAAGCCCAGCGCCAAATGGAAGCGGCGCGCCAGTCGAGCCAGGCGAGCATCGACCGTCTAGACCGCTTGGCCGGCCGCTAAATCAAGCATCAGGTGTCAGGCAGCGCCGGTCGATGGCCTGAACGCGGACACCTAAAGGATCGATTGCCCCGTTGCGCGCCAGTCCTTGCCGAAGGACTCGAGGCCCGCATCCGTCAGGTGGTGCTTGTAGAGGGCCTTGAAGATAGCCGGCGGGATCGTTGCACAATCGGCGCCGGCGAGTGCGGCGTCCCGAACATGCAGCGTGGTGCGGATTGAGGCGGCCAGCACCTGGGTCTTGAAGCCGTAATTGTCGTAGATGGCGCGGATTTCGCGCACCAATTCCATGCCGTCCTGGCCGCCGTCATCGAGCCTGCCGAGAAACGGCGAAATGAACGTCGCCCCTGCCTTGGCCGCCAGCAGCGCCTGTACAGCCGAAAAACAGAGCGTCACATTGACCGGGTGGCCCTCCTTGCTGAGCGTCGCACAGGCTCGAAGCCCATCCGGGGTCAGGGGAACCTTCACCGCAATGTTCGAGGCGACGGTCCGCAGCTTGCGGCCCTCGGCCAGCATCGTCTCATAGTCCGCGGCCACAACCTCGGCGCTCACCGGACCCGGAATCGCCGCGCAGATCGCTCTCAGGCCGTCGAAGATGTTCCCACCAGCCTTGGCCACCAGAGACGGATTGGTGGTGACGCCGTCAACCAGCCCTGTTTGGGCGAGGGTTTGGAGTTCCTTCACGTCAGCACTGTCGATGAAAATCTTCATTTCAGTTCGCTTCCAATGTTTCCGTGGCCGCGTTCGGCTGTTAGCGACCCCGCCATGCCGGGCCAAGCGCGCGAATCGCCGCTAAGAACAGCCTGAACAGGAAATAGATATGGCAAAAGCTCAATCCGTCGATGGCATCGATACGCGCACCATGGCCAACGCCGTTCGCGCGCTGGCGATGGATGCGGTGGAGAAGGCCAGGTCCGGGCACCCCGGCATGCCGATGGGGATGGCGGATGCAGCGACCGTACTCTTCTCGCGTTTCCTGAGATTCGATCCGAGCCAGCCGAAATGGCCCGATCGTGATCGCTTCGTGCTGTCGGCCGGTCATGGCTCGATGCTGCTCTATGCCATCCTGCATCTGACCGGCTACGCCGACATGACGCTCGACGAGATCAAGCGCTTCCGCCAGCTGCACTCCAAAACACCCGGCCACCCAGAATATGGTCACGCCGAGGGGATCGAGACGACCACCGGTCCGTTGGGGCAGGGCGTCGCCAATGCGGTCGGCATGGCCATGGCCGAAGCGCACTTGAACGCACGCTTCGGCGATGACCTCGTCAACCATCGCACCTGGTGTATTGCTGGCGATGGCTGCCTGATGGAAGGCATCAGCCAAGAAGCGATCGCGCTCGCCGGGCGTCAGAAGCTGAGCAAACTCGCCATCCTTTGGGACAACAATTCGATCTCCATCGATGGCGCCGTGGCGATGGCCGATATCACCGATCAACGCGCACGCTTCGCCGCCAGCGGCTGGAACGTGGTCGCATGCGATGGCCTCGACGGCGGCGATGTCGCGCGTGCGCTTGCGGCGGCGGTTCAGTCGGACAAGCCGACGCTGATCGACTGCAAAACGGTGATTGGTTTTGGGGCGCCAAAAAAGGAAGGGACCGCGCACGCGCATGGCGAACCGCTGGGCGCCGAAGAACTCGCCGCCGCGAAGAAGGCGTTGAATTGGCCCTATGGCCCATTTGAGGTCCCGGACAACATCCGCTCCGCCTGGCGAAAGGTCGGCGAGCGGGGCGCGGTTGAGCGTGAAGCGTGGCAGGCCCGGTTCAGCGGATCACCACGCAAGAGCGAGTTCGGCAAAGCTCTGAGCCAATTCAACGCTGAGCCGGCGATTGCGGCTCTGGCGCTGCATGCCCGGAAGATGGCGGCGGAAAAGCCGGCGTTGGCGACGCGCGCGTCTTCCGGCGCCGCGATCGAAGCGATCTTCGGCGTATGCCCGGAATTGTGGGGCGGGTCCGCCGACCTCACCGGTTCGAACAACACCAGACCGAAGACCGGCGCCGACGACTTCACCCCGGAGAATCGGCTCGGTCGTTACATCCGCTACGGCATCCGCGAGCATGGCATGTGCGCGGCCATGAACGGCATGGCGCTGCACGGCGGCGTCATTCCGTACGGCGGCTCATTCCTCTGTTTCACCGATTATGCGCGGCCGGCCATTCGGTTGGCGTCGCTGATGGGCATACGCACGATCTACGTGATGACCCACGATTCCATTGGTCTTGGCGAAGACGGGCCCACCCACCAGCCGGTCGAGCATCTCGCGGCCTTGCGGGCCATCCCGCATCTTTATGTGCTGCGTCCGTGCGACGCGGTCGAGGCGGCGGAATGTTGGCAGATCGCGCTTGCGCGCCAAGATGGCCCGAGCGTGCTGGCGCTTTCGCGCCAGGCGGTCCCCGGGGTCCGCAGCGACGCCAGTGAGAACCTGAGCGCCAAGGGGGCCTATGAACTGTTGAAGGCGGAAGGGGGCGCCGCGCGCGTGGCGATCTATGCAACCGGCACGGAAGTGTCGATCGCCGCGAAGGCGCGGGAAATGCTGCAGTCGCAAGGGATTCCGACTCGGGTCATCTCCGCCCCGTGTTTCGAATTGTTCGATTTGCAAAGCGACGAATACCAGGACGAGATTTGCGGCGACGAGGATGAAATCCGCATCGGCGTCGAGGCGGCGGTTGGGCAGGGTTGGATGGAGGCTTTCGGACTGCATGCCTTCGTCGGCATGACCGGCTTTGGCGCGTCGGCGCCGGCGAAGGACGCCTACGAAAGCTTCGGCATCACCGCTGAAGCGGTCGTGGATGTGGCTAGGGACCTGCTCGGGTAAGCTATTTGCGGTCCTGCTGCGCTCGTTCGCGCAAGGCCTTCACGTCCTGGGCGCGGTCCCGCGGCAGAACGATTACCGCTTCGGGCGTCGCCACCACGATCAGATCGTGTACCCCGGCGGCGTAAATCGCCACGCCTTCGCCGCGCAGCAGATTGTTCGAACCATCGAGAACGACGCTCTCTCCCAGCCGCACGTTGCCGTTTTCGTCCTGCGCCGAGAGCCGCCATATCTCGTCCCATGAGCCGATATCGGCCCAGCCGATGTCGCATGGCGCGACAGCGGCGCGCTTGGTCTTTTCCATCACTGCGATGTCCAGAGATTCCGCGCGTACGCGCGCGAAATCCTCGGCGTTCAAGCGTATTCGGGCGCCGCGCCGTTCGGCGTTTTTCAGTGCTGCGCTCGCCGCGTCGCGAATATCGCTCGCGGGAGCAAATTCTTGCATCAAGACGTGCGGGTTGAAGAGGAAGATGCCTGCGTTCCAGAAATAGCCGCCGTCGTCCAGATAACGTCTAGCACACGCCGTGTCCGGCTTTTCCCGGAAGCTGTCGATCGCGAAGACGCCGTCTGCGAGCGCTTCGCCGCACCGGATATAGCCATAGCCTGTGGCAGGCCGGTCCGGGGCAATCCCGAATGTGACGATGCGTTCGCGCGCGATCGGCGCTGCGCGTTCAATCGC
This sequence comes from Pseudomonadota bacterium, assembly GCA_018241475.1. GTDB lineage: Bacteria > Pseudomonadota > Alphaproteobacteria > Caulobacterales > Aquidulcibacteraceae > Vitreimonas. The sequence goes on from JAFEDV010000522.1 coordinate 6,276, forward strand.
GGCGTGGAAGGCCGCCGGTCTGGTCACGAGGTGGTCTGCCGGCAAAAGCAACACCAGCGCTTCGGGCTCAATTTCTTGCGCGAGCGCCGCAGCGATGGCGGACACCGCGGCTGTGTTGCGCGGCATCGGTTCGAGCACGATGGCCGCAGGCGCCGCGCCGTCGGCGGCGAACTCGCTCTCGACCAACTCAGCGTGCGCTGCATTGCTCAAGACGATCGGCGGCGCGAACGAGAGCGCGCCAGTGTCGCCGCGCACGCGGCCGATTGTCTCGGCGAACATGGTCCTGGAACCGCTGAGCCGAAGGAATTGTTTTGGCTTGGCTTCGGTCGACAGCGGCCACAGGCGCGCGCCGGCCCCGCCGGACATGATCGCAGGGACGATTCTATGCATCATCGTTCGGCCAGTTTTTTCCCGCCCGCCTGCTTCGCGAAAGCCAAACATGCAAGGTAGTGAATGATGGCGTTCGATTTCAGTTCCGCTGGGCAGCAGTCATGAGAGAAATCCCGTTCGCCCGTGTCCGCGCCTGGATGTTCGACGAGGCGCTTCCGTTCTGGGCTCAGCACGGCATCGATCGCGAATTCGGCGGCTTTCTTGAAGAGCTCACCTTTGACGGCCAGCCGACTGGCGCCGATTTCAAGCGCGTCCGGGTGATGTGCCGCCAGCTCTACGTATTTTCCCATGCGGCCCTCCTGGGTTGGAATGAGGCCAGAGCGCTCTCCGACCGCGGCTACGACTATCTGGTCGCCCGGGCGCGGACGCCAGAGGGGGGCTGGGCGCGGCTGCTGACCCGCCAGGGCGAGATCGAAGATCCGACCCCCGACCTCTACGATATCGCCTTCGTACTTTTTGGCCTCGCTTGGCGATACCGGCTGACCGGCGACGCCGCCGTCCTTCAACTCGCACATGACTCACTCGACTTCGTCCAGCGGAAGATGCGCGCGCCTCATCGCGGCTTCTGGCAATGGCTGCCGCCGACCGGTCCGCGACTGCAGAACCCGCACATGCACATGATCGAGGCCAGCCTGGCGCTTTTCGTCGCGAGCGAGGAAGAGCGCTTCCTCGATCAGGCGCGTGAGATTGCGGCGCTGTTCAACGATCATCTGTTCGACGGACACACGCTTGGCGAGCGCTTCACGGAGGATTGGCGACGCATTGAAGGCGAGGACGGGCGCGTGCTTGAGCCCGGGCACCATTTCGAGTGGGTCTGGATTCTCGCGCAATACTGGCGCGCGACCGGCGAAGACATGACTGCTCAAGCGCGCGCGCTGACGGCGTTCGCGGAAAGGGGCGTCGATCGCACGTCGCGCATGAGCATCGACGCAATCCGGGACGACGGTCTGCCGCTCAGACGCACCTCCCGCAGCTGGCCCAACACCGAGCGCATCAAAGCGCATTTGGCGCTTTTCGAAATGACCGGCGCCGATCCATCCGCGCCGGTGGCCGAGACAGTGGACCTGCTCTTCAGCAAATATCTCGCGGTCGAGCCGCTTGGATCATGGATGGACCAATTCGACGGCGAAGGCCGCCCCATCGCCAAGGCTGTGCCGGCCTCGATTCTGTACCACTACTTCCTGTGTTTCTCGGAAGTGCTTCGGCTTGAGCCGAAGCTGCGCGATCAGACGCGGTAGAAGTCGCGATACCACGCCACGAAACGCTCGATCCCCGTTTCGATCGGGGTGCGCGGCGCGAAGCCGACCGCCTCGGTCAGCGCATCGATATCGGCATAGGTGGCGGGCACGTCGCCCGGCTGCATGGGCGCCATGCGCTTGATCGCCTTCTTGCCGATCTTGTCCTCGAGGATTTCGATCAGCCGCAGCAGCTTTACCGGCGAATGATTGCCGATATTGAAGATGCGATATGGGGCGCTGGAGGTGGCTGGATCCGGCTTGTCGCCGCTCCACGCCGGATTGGGGCGGGCCGGCGCATCGCCCACCCGGACCACGGCTTCGACGATATCGTCGACGTAGGTGAAGTCGCGCTGCATTTCGCCGTGGTTGAAGACATCGATCGGTTCACCGGCGAAGATCGATTTCGTGAACGAGAACACCGCCATGTCCGGCCGTCCCCACGGACCATAAACGGTAAAGAAGCGCAGGCCTGTTGTCGGAAGGCCGAAGAGATGACTGTAGCTGTGCGCGAGCAGTTCGTCGGCCTTCTTGGTCGCGGCGTAGAGGCTGACGGGATGATCGACGTTCTGGTGCACCGAGAAGGGCATGGCGGTCACCGCCCCATAGACAGAGCTGGATGAGGCAAACACCAAGTGCTTGACCGCGTGATGCCGGCATGCCTCCAGCAAGTTCACGAACCCCTCGATGTTTGACTTCACGTATGCGTGCGGATTGATCAGCGAGTAGCGCACTCCCGGCTGCGCAGCCATGTTGAACACAAGCTCGAAGCGATGGGCGTCGAACAACGACGCCAGCGCGCCATTGTCGGCGAGGTCGAGTTCTTGAAACGAGAATCCCTTGCGGCCGTGCAGCTGCTGCAAGCGCGCGCGCTTCAGGGTCACGTCGTAGTAATCGCTCATGTTGTCGATGCCGACGACGCTTCGGCCTTCGCCGAGCAGACGCGCGGCAAGATGATGGCCGATGAAGCCGGCAGCGCCGGTGACAAGAACGGGCGGCATTCGTGACAGAGTCTCGGTTTCGATAAGCGCTGGCTGCGTAGGTGGCGCTGCCGGTGAAATCAACTGTTCAAACCCTCGGGGCTGGTTTTCCGGGCATGGCCGCCGCCACGAGCGCGGCCGCAACGAACATCGCGGCGTCCCACCATTCCTGCCATAGCCCGTAGCTTAGGTTGCCAATGACGCCGATAGCCGCGATCGCGCCCGCTGCGGCGGCTGCCTGGGGACGATTGGCGTCGAGCGCGCGCGATAACGACCAGCCAGCCGTCAACAGCGCCGCGGCTGCCAGAATCGCGCCCACGGCGCCTGTCTCGAACCACACCTGCATGCTGGCGCTGTGGGGATGCAGCGGGATGGCCGCGACCGAAAAGCCATCTCGCACGGGCAGCAATTGTGGCGCCGTGCGCGATGCATCGAGCCCGTGCCCAAACCACGGGCTCTCGGCAATGCGGCTGGCCACGTAACGCCAGACCACCACGCGCGCCGCAGCGCTCATGGGCAGGGCATCGAACAGGCGCTGATCGGAAAACAAGATGGGCGTTGCGAACGGCGCAACCAGCATCCATGCCGCTGTTCCGGCGCTGACCCAGAGCAACCCCAGACGCGGCGCAAGCCAGGCAAGGGCAAAAGCCGCCGCCCCGAAGCCAAAGGCGGTGGCGTTTGCCAATTCGCTGAATTGCAGCGAGAGCGCGCCGCCCGCAACCAGGATAGCGGCCGCTGCGGCAATGCGTGCAGGCGATGCGCGGCCCCACCCGATAATCCCCACCGCGCAGCCCCAAACCATGAGGACAAGCACCGACGTAGCCCGCCCGGTGGTCACGTCGAGCGTTCCAAGATCGTAGGTGGGATGCAGCGCGTGATTCAGTGGTCGTCGCCAGAGCGCCTCAACGCCAAGAAGCGCCGCCAGCACGAGGAAGGCCGCCAGACCAGCGGCGAAGGTCCACCGCCGTTCGCCTCGGCTGGCGCTTGCCGCGCCTGCGAAGAGCAGACCGCCCGCCAAGGTGAGCCAGAGCTTGAGCGCCTGGACGTGGTTGAGGTAGGGCGACCACAGGCTCGACGCCGCCGCCCAAGCGGCGAATCCGAGCAGCAGGAGGAGCGGCAGCGGCCTTTTTTCAAATGCTTGCCGCAGAAGCGAAAAGCTGGACGACAAGTAGCCGGCGACGCTGACGAACGGCGCCGTCCCCAGTATCGCAACGGTGCAGAGGAAGGGCAAAAGCGCAAACATCAGGGTGCGCGCTGCCAAGCCCAGGTCGAACCGCACTTTCACGGGCGTCCCCCTCTGCCGCGACGCAGCGATGTCACGGCGACGGAGCGTAAGCAACATTTCAGCATCGTCACCGGAGAAGCGCGCTTTAGCGCTTGTCGCCACAACGAATTTAGGCTTTTTTACCGGTCAGCGTTTACAGCGATCCTGCGGGGGCGCTGCATCTGGACGCTCGGCGGGAGATTACGATGTCAGAACGGCGGGATTACTCGCACGACGCGCGTGACACGATCGTGAAATCCAGCCTCACCGGCGTTGCCGCAACGGTTATCGCCGTCACCGCGTTTTCGCCCGCCGGTTTCGGCGGCGTCATCGGCACGAGCGTCGCTGCAAGCCTTGGGCTCGATCGCACCGCGCGTGCAAGTGAAGACCCGTATGCGCACTTGCCGCCGTTTTCGCCGCCGCTCACGCAAACCGAACTGACCGACATTCGCGGCGAGCTCGCGCGCACGGCGGCGTCGCTTGCCATCACGCGCGCGGCAACCGACGGCAAAATCGATTACGTCCGCAACATCGCCGAACACAGCGGCATCAACACGTCGTTGGCGAGCCTCCGCGATGTCGCGTCGATGACGGTGACGACGACCTCGCTTGCTGCGCCCAGTGCGCCGTTGGCGGCGCCCCAGCAGACGGCGGCGGTGCAGCCGGCGCATCGCGACGGCAACCTTCAGCTCGCGGCGCTGTTGCTGGCGCACGAGAGCCTCTGACTTTGCCGTCGCCGCGTGACGGTGCGTGCGCGCACTTCTAGTCAGGCGCCATGAGCGTCAGCATCATCGTCGCGACGTTTCGAACCGGGAACGTGCTGGGTGATTGTCTGGCTGCCGCTGTGCGCGCCGACCTCGTTGATGAGGTCATTATCGTCGATAACGGCAACCCAGCCGCCGAGACTGCGACGATTGATGCGTTCGCCGCAAGTCCCAAAGTTCGCGTCGTGCGCGGGCAGGGCAATGTCGGTTTCGCCAGGGCATGCAATATGGGTGCGGCCGTAGCGCGAAACGGCGTACTCGTGTTCGTCAATCCAGACGTGGTCTTGAACGCGGACGCGCCCGCTAGGCTCGCGGCCGCTCTGAATGCCGCGCCGCCGCCGGCCGTGATCGGGGGTGATCTTCGCGACAACGAGGGCCGGCCCGAACGCGGCTCGCGTCGCGAACGGTTGACGTTCTGGCGCGCCTTTGTGACGGTGACCGGGCTTTCCCGGCTCGAGCGCTGGGCGCCAGCGTTTCGCGATTTCAACCGCCACACCGACCCGATGCCGCGCGAGGCGGTCCGCGTCAGCTGCATCAGCGGCGCGCTGTTTGCGCTCCGCAAGGCCGACTATGACGCGATCGGCGGCCTGGACGAGGGCTATTTCCTTCACGTTGATGACGTGGACCTGTGCCGCCGCGCCGAACAGCGCGGTTGGCCGGTGCTCTTCCTGCCTGGCCCGCATGGCGTGCATGCGCGCTCCACGAGCCAGGTCAATCCGCACACGGTCTTTGCCCACAAGGCGCGCGGCATGGCGCGCTACTTCCAGAAATTTGGCGCCAATCCGATCGAGCGCGGCGTTGCCGGGCTGGTGGGCGCGTTCCTGTCGCTGACCGCGCCGCGGCCCTGATGCCGCGCGCGTTCGTGGCGGGTGCAAGCGGCGCCGTCGGCGAATCGGTGGTGCGTCACTTGCTCCAGAGCGGCTGGACGGTGACTGCCTCGATGCATCGCCGCCGCCCAGACGTCGCCGCACGCCTGCGCGGGGCCGGCGCCGCGATCGCGATGCATGACCTCGATCGGGACGCCGATTGGACGGCGTCTGCGAGCGATAGCGACGCCTGGATTTTCATCACGCGCCTCGAACGGACAATGCGCGCGCTGGCGTGCGCGGAGCGCCTGCCGCCACGCATCGTCGCCTTCTCCAGCAACAACGTCGCCGTCCATCCGGAGGCGCCGGCGTATCGCGCGCTGGCCGCTGCCGAAGCAGCCTTGCGCCAGCGTGCGCCGTGTGCGGCGATCCTCCGACCGACCATGATCTACGGCGATCGGCGTCTGTCGGCAGTGACGCGGCTGCTGCAGCTGGCGCGATGGTCTCCGCTGTTGCCGCTCCCAGGTTCTGGCGAGGCGCTCACCCAGCCGGTGTTCGCCGACGATCTCGGCCGCCTGGCGGCTGGCCTGGCCGGGAGCGCAACGGCGGGCGTCTACGCCGTGGGCGGGCCCGACGTGGTCAGCATGCGGTCGTTCTTCGCCGCCATTGCCTTGGCTGTCGGTAGTTCGCCGTTGATCGCACCGACGCCCCCGGCGCTTCTCCAAGCGGCGGCTTGGCTCCCATTCCTTGCCTTCTCCAAGGCGCAAGCCGAACGCACCGAGCGGGATCGCATCGCCGCGCCGCAAACGCCGCTGCCGCCGGAACTGGTCCCCCGCACCGCGCTTCGCGGGGGGCTGCAAGCGCATCTCGCCGCGGTGCGCGGCGCTAGCGGAAAAGCACCGGCGCTCGCGCGAAGAGCACGAAGGGGTTCCAGGCGAGCCTCGCGGCGATCCGGCTCCAGTCTGCGGTGCGTGCACGCTGAATTTCGCGCCGGCTTTTCCACGCAGCGTCTAACCCGCCGAAACCAGCAACGAGGCCGCGCCAGGCGGCCGAGCCGCCACCGGTGAAAAGCGCCGCCGTGCAAGCGCCGGCTGCGAACGCCAGATGAGCGGGCAAGAGCGGCCAGAAGAGCGGCGCCGGCATGCATTTCACAAAGGTCCAGAAACGATTGCGCGCGCCGTGAAAGCGCGCGAAGGCCGAGCGCGCGCCCACCGAGCCACCGCCCACATGATGTACGATCGCCTCCGGCGATTGCAGCACGCCATAGCCGCGAAGACGCAGGCGAAAACAAAGGTCGATATCTTCGACGAAACAGAAGAACCGCTCGTCGAAGCCGCCGACCGCCTCGAACGCATCGCGCCGGACGAGCATTGCCGCGCCGCACGCCGCGAAGGTTTCGCCGAGCGCGGGCGCCTCTCTGCGCCGTTTGCCAAAATTGGATCGATAGGCGAGCCCGGTTGCCGACATCACATCGCCGGTTCCGTCGAACACGCCGTCCTCGTCGGCGCGCAACTGGGTGGAGCCGATAGCGCCGGCCTCGGGATGGAGGTCTGCTAGTCCGACGAGCCGCGCGAGCCAATCGGGCTCAGGAAATGCGTCGACGTTCAAGAGCACGAGGTAAGGCGTGCGCGCTTCGCGCGCGGCTCGATTGTTGCCGGCGGCGAAGCCCAGATTTTCTTCGCTTCGGATGAGGCGCGCACCGGGCGGCAGGTCGTTCGGCTTCGGCCGCTCTTCGGAGCGGGAGGCGTTGTCGAGCACGATCAGTTCGAAATTCTTTTCCGTCTGCGCCGCCAGCGCCGCCGACCAGCGCGGCAGCCAGCGCGCCGAATTGTAGGCGACGGCGATGATTGTGGCGCGCGGCGGGGTCATGTATCGCACCGATAGATCACGACATCTGAGTGGGCGCCGATGCGACGGATTTTTCGGAATCGACCAGTTTGCGATAGGCTTTTGCTCAAGGGTTCATGA
>JAFEDV010000523.1 GCA_018241475.1 Pseudomonadota bacterium
GGTCACGACGTTGATCGCGCCGGATGATGTGTTTCGGCCGAACAACGTGCCTTGCGGGCCGCGTAGGGTGTCGACGCGCTCGAGTTCAGGAGGATCGGACAGCGCGGCGCCGGCGCGAGCACGATAAACGCCGTCGATGCAGATACCGACGGCGCCGTCGAAGCCTGGATTGTCGGAACCGGTGCCGATGCCGCGAACGCGGGCGATGGTGCCGGAGGAATTGGACTGGCCGGTGCCCATTTCGAAGGACGGAGCCAGCTGGGTGAGGTCGCGCAGGTCATGCGCGCCGCTGTTTTCGACCTGGCCCGCGCCGATGGCCGTCACCGCGACCGGGACGTCTTGCAGAGCCGCCGCACGGCCCGTGGCCGTGACGATGATTTCGTCGGAGTTCTGGTCGTTCCTGGCTGGCGCCGTGTTGTTTTGCGCAAACGCTGGGCTCAGCGCGCCCATTGCCGCCAGCGACGCGCCGGAAAGCAGAATCTTCCAACCCAATTTCTTGCTGCTCATTGCCGTCCTCCCAGTGCCCTGGCCGCCTTCTTATTGGGGCGTCCCGCGCAGAACCCGACATCAGCGAAAAGAAGCGGGTTTCCCCCGCGCCCCTGCCTGTCCTCGTTTGCTATAGCAGGCAGGGTTCTGGCCCCTGTCAACGGTGCGCGGGAGCATAACTTGACGCGCCCGTCATCAGCTTTTTCCGTGAGGCGCCCGTGTCACAGTGCCGTAGCGTGACTAACCAGAAAACCTAGCGCTGCGGTCTCAGACTTCTATCACTTCCGTCATAGAAATTGCTGCACCGCACAATGAGTGTCGCGCTATACACAGCGCCCCCGTGTCGCGCACCGCTCTCGTCCTTCTTTCCGCCGGTCAGGATTCGGCGACCTGCCTTGCTTGGGCGCTGACGCGCTTCGAGCAGGTAGAGACGATCGGCTTCGCCTACGGCCAGCGCCACGCGATCGAACTGACGCAGCGCCCGGTGCTCCGCGAAATGATCGCAGGCAAGGTCGGCGGATCAATGGGCGATGACATCGTCGTGGATTTGCGCGGCTACGGCGCCTTGGCCGAAAGCGCGCTGACCTCGGCAAGGGCCGTCGAATGGGAGAATGACGGACTTCCTGCGACCTTCGTGCCCGGGCGCAACCTGGTGTTCTTCACAGTCGCCGCCGCCCACGCCTATCGCCGTGGCGTTTCCACGCTTGTCGGCGGCATGTGCGAGACAGACTATTCCGGCTACCCCGATTGTCGCCGCGAGACGATCGACGCCATGCAACGCACGCTCTCGCTCGGCCTCGATGCGCCGATCGCCATCGAAACGCCGCTCATGCATCTGACGAAGGCTCAGACCTGGGCGCTTGCGCACGAACTCGGCGGCGACGGGCTCGTCGCCACGATCGTCGAGCACAGCCACACCTGCTACGAGGGCGACCGCATCCACCGCCAAGAGTGGGGCTACGGCTGCAACGCCTGCGCCGCATGCGAATTGCGCGCCAAGGGCTGGCGCGAGTGGATCGCCGGCGAGCGTCCATGACCTACAGTGTCAAGGAGATTTTCTTCACCTTGCAGGGCGAGGGCGCTCGCACCGGCCGGCCTGCGGTCTTTCTGCGCTTCGCCGGCTGCAATCTGTGGAGCGGCCGCGAACCGGATCGCGCCGGCGCGATCTGTCAATTCTGCGACACCGACTTCGTCGGCACGGACGGCGATGGCGGCGGAAGATTCGAAACCGCACCGGCTTTGGCCGCCGCGGCGTCTTCGAAGTGGCCCGGTGGCGGCGCGCCCTATGTCGTGTGCACAGGCGGCGAGCCGCTGCTGCAACTCGATGCGCCGCTGATCGACGCGTTGCACGCACACGGTTTCGAGATCGCCATCGAGACCAACGGCGCCTTGGCTGCGCCGCCCGGCGTCGATTGGATCTGCGTCAGCCCGAAAGCCAACGCAGATTTCGTCCAGCGGCAGGGCGACGAATTGAAGCTCGTCTTCCCGCAAGCCGGCGCCGAACCGGAGCGCTATGCGCATCTGCCATTTGCGAATTTCTTCCTGCAGCCGATGGATGGGCCGGCGCGCGAGGCCAACACGCGTGCGGCGATCGAATACTGCATGCGTCGCCCGCAGTGGCGCTTGAGCCTGCAGACGCACAAGCTCCTGGGTTTGCGCTAACGCCCCGGACTCATGAACACAACTGTTTCAGCACTTAACAAGCGCCGAGGTGCTAGGGCGGGTCGGGTATGAACGGGCAGGCCCGCCCTAGCGGCCGACTTAACGTGCGCCCGTTTGGGCGACGTAGGCGTCGGCAACTCGCTCGGCGAAGCGTGCGATAGTGCGGTCCGCGGACGTCCACATCGCCGGCGGCCCCACGATGTCCGTGAAATCGTAGTCGTAGCGCCTGTATACGACCTCCGCGAGCGTTGTGCCGTTTGAGCCGCGCAGCACTGCATGCAGGTCGGCGCCGCCCAGCTGCACCGTCGGACCGGCGTCGAGCGTGTATCGCGAACGCAATTGCTGCACCGTCACCCGGTTAGGGACGGCGTTCACGACGTCGACTTCGATCGTCACCGGCGCGCCTGCGACGACACTCGCGCCGCGCCGCGCCAGCGCCGCGCCGATCGCGCGTTGAACGCGCGCACGCAGCACATCGCCCTGGTCCGCGCCGATGTCGTTATCGACTCTGGCTTGGAATTCCGGCGCGAACGATACCGGCGCCAGCGTAACGCTTTGCGCCGAAGCCGTCTGCGCAAATGCCAGGGCGGCAAGGCTCGCGGCCGCAAGTACAAAACGCATGGAGCGCTCCCTCCAGTTGAGGGATGAACTATGCCGGTGAACGCGCGCCGGCGCCATTCACGATCATGTCACGACTGGCGCCTAGTCGTGATGGTCAGGTTGTTTGTCGCGATCGTGATGTCCGGTGACGGCGCCGACCGCCGCGCCTGTCGTCTTGATCGTTGCGCCCGCAACCGCGCCGGTCACGTGCACGGC
>JAFEDV010000524.1 GCA_018241475.1 Pseudomonadota bacterium
CATCGCCAAGCTGGCGAATGTAGTCGGCATCAAGGACGCCAGCGGCGACATTGGCCGCGTGGCGCGGCATCGAGCGCTGTGCGGGACAAGGTTCGCGCAGCTGTCCGGCGACGATCCGAACGCGATCGGCTTCAACGCCAGCGGCGGTGTTGGCTGCATTTCGGTGACGGCGAACGTCGCCCCGAAACTCTGCGCGCAGATGCAGGAGGCGACGGCGCAGGGCGCCTTCGAGAGCGCACGCGCCATCGACGACAAGCTGGCGGCGCTGCACAGGGCGCTGTTTGTCGAGCCGTCCCCAGCTCCGGCGAAATACGCAATCTCCCTGCTGGGCAAGTGCGAAGAAGGCGTCCGGCTGCCGCTCCTGGCTTGCAGCGACAGCGCGAAGGCCCAAATCCGCAATGCGATGACGCAGGCGGGACTGATCTGAATCATGGCGAAAAAGCCTGACGACGGACGCAAGCTGGTGGCGGAAAATCGGCGCGCGCGCTTCGACTACCTGATCGAGGACACGATAGAAGCCGGCATCCAGCTTGTCGGCACCGAGGTGAAGTCGCTGCGCGGCGGCCGCGCCAACATCGCCGAGAGCTACGCCTCGACCGAGAAGGGCGAGTTGTGGCTGATCAATGCGACCATTCCGGAATATCCCCCCGCCGGACAGTTCAATCATCAGCCGCGCCGGCCGCGCAAGCTGCTGGTGCGCTCGAAGGAGTTGAAACGGCTGGCCGGCGCAGTGGAGCGTGAAGGGCGGACGCTTGCGCCGCTCAAGCTTTATTTCAACGCCCGCGGCATCGCCAAGCTGGAGATCGCGCTGGCGAAGGGCAAGAAGGCGCATGACAAGCGTGCGTCGGCCAAGGATCGCGAGTGGAAGCGCCAGCAGTCGCGGTTGCTGCGCGACAAGGGCTAACCGGCGATTTGTGCAGCGCGGGCGAAGACCGCCTCGAACATCTCCGGCGTGAGCCGGCGCGTCTGCGTGTTGTAGCGCGAGCAATGATAGCTCGACAGCAGCATTTGCCCGCTCGGCAAGGCGGACTCGGCGGCGTGGGCGAACTTGAAGCCGTTGGGCTTGATGTTGTGAGCGCGCAAGACGTTTTCGTGGGCGATGGCGCCGAGCGCCACGATCACCTTGAGTTGGGTCAGCGCAGCGATCCTCGCCGACAGAAACGGGCGGCAGGTTTTGGTCTCTTCAGGCGTCGGCTTGTTTTCGGGCGGCGCGCAGCGCACGGCGTTGGTGATCATGGCGCCGATCAGGGTGAAGCCGTCGTTCGGATCGGCGCGGTATTCGCCCTTGGCGAAGCCGAATTTCTTGAGCGTGCCGTAGAGGAGTTCGCCGGCGTAGTCTCCGGTGAAGGGGCGGCCGGTGCGGTTGGCGCCGGTGCGGCCGGGCGCGAGCCCGACAACCAGCAGCCGCGCACCGGGATCGCCGAACGACGGCGCCGCACCGTTGAACCATTCCGGATGCGCGTGCTCGTTCTCCAGGCGGTACGCAACCAGCCGTGGACAGAGCGGGCACTTAGGCGGGGCCTCAGGCGGTGTTGCGCTCACTGTTCCTCTTCTTCGGTGTGGACGCGCTCGCGCGGCGGGCGCCCGAATAGCGCCATGAGATCGGCGAGGTCGAGGAAATTGTCGGCGGCGCGCCGGATTTCGTCGGCGGCCATGGGCGGCGCAGACCTGATTGTGGAAACGACGCTAATGCGCATGCCCTTGCGCTTGGCAGCCTCTACCGCCGGCAGGAAGTCGCCGTCGCCGGAGAACAGGAAAGCGTGGTCGGCGTAACCGGCTGCCTCGACGAGATCGATGGCTATCTCGACATCCATGTCGCCTTTGAGGCGGCGCCGGCCGCCGGCGTCGACATATTCCTTGGCCGGCTTGGTCACGACCGAGTAGCCGTTGTAGTCGAGCCAATCGACCAGCGGCCTGATCGGCGAGAAGTCCTGGTCCTCAAGCAGCGCAGTATAGTAGCTGGCGCGGATGAAGCGGCCGCGCCTATGGAACTCTTCGAGAAGCTTGCGGTAATCGATATCGAAGGCAAGCGCCTTGGCGGCGGAGTACAAGTTGGCGCCGTCGATGAAGAGTGCGACGCGTTCGTCGGGGTGAATGAGACGATCTAGAATGTTGGCCATGGCACAGGTCCATTGTCGAGGCGCGAGCGCGCGTCAGCTGGTCTTCGCATGAACGCCGGCACGCGCGCCTATATCGGCTTCGGCGCCAACATGCCGTTCAACGGCGTCTCGGGGTCCGAACTCTTGGCGCAAGCGCTTGCAGCGTTGCAGGCCGCCGGCTTTACACCGCTTGCCGTCTCGAGTGTTTGGCAAACTGCAGCATGGCCGCCGAGCGACCAGCCCGACTACTACAACGCCGTCGTGGCAATCGACACAGGGGGCTTATCGCCGCAAGCGCTGTGGCAAGCCCTGCGCGAGATCGAACTCAGCTTCGGCCGCGAGCGGCGCGAGCGGTGGGCGGCGCGCACGCTCGATCTCGATATCGTCGCCATGGATGGCGCGATCGGGCGCTTTGGCGACATCACGCTCCCGCATCCGCGCATGCAGGGGCGAGCGTTCGTGTTGGCGCCTCTGGCGGAGATTGCGCCGGATTGGCGTCACCCGGCTTCGGGGCTGACGGCGGCGGAGCTGCTCAAAAGCGTGCCCGCCGAGCAGCGTCACCGCCGGTTAGCGAGGCTTGGCGGCCGCTAGGGCGGAACCGCGACGGCGCTTCGCATTGCGAAAAACCGCGGAGCCCACTACGTTGAACGACCATCCCATCCCGTTTGGCCCGAGAGGACACACGCCTTGGCTCGCGTAACAGTTGAAGATTGCGTCGAAAAAGTTCCAAACCGGTTCTCGCTGGTGCTGCTGGCGGCCCATCGCGCTCGCAACATTTCCTCCGGCGCCGAGCCGCTGGTGGATCGCGACCGCGACAAGGACCCGGTGGTCGCCCTGCGCGAAATCGGCGACGGGGCGATAACCCCGGAAGAGCTGCGCGACAGCTACGTCATGCTCTACCAGGACGTGCAACCCGCGACCCAGGCCGAGGACGAGCAGGATCGCCTGGCGCTGGTGGCGCCGGTGAACACCTCGGAAGAGGACGTGCTGCGTGCGCTCCAGCAAGAAGCCGAAGCCCAGCGCGACGAACGGTATTAGGGCGATGGGCGGCGGTGACGGAGTCGCCGCCAAGGTCCCGGCCGGCCCGGCCGAGGCCGGCGCGGGCGATGCGGCCCCGCGCACGCGCTACCTCAGGCAGTTCGAACTCGTCGAGAAGATGCGGGCCTATGACCCGTCGCTTGACGAGAATCTGATCAACCGCGCCTACGTCTATGCAACCGCCAAGCACGGCGGCCAGAAACGCCATTCCGGCGATCCGTACTTTGCGCATCCGATCGAGGTCGCCGGCATCCTCACCGACTACAAGCTCGACGCGGCGACGATCGTAGCCGGACTGCTGCACGACACTATTGAGGACACCGAAGCGACGCGCGACGAGATCGCGTCGAAATTCGGGGAGGAGGTCGCCGATCTCGTCGAGGGGGTGACGAAGCTCTCGAAGCTCGAGGTCCAATCCGAGGAGAACAAGCAGGCGCAGAACCTGCAGAAGTTCATCCTGGCGATGTCGCGCGACGTGCGGGTGCTGCTAGTCAAGCTCGCCGACCGCCTGCACAATATGCGCACGCTCAAGCACATACCGACAGCCGCGAAGCGGCGGCGGATCGCGCTGGAGACGCTCGAAATCTATGGCCCGCTGGCGCGCCGCATCGGCATGGAGCGGATGGCGCGCGAACTGGAAAGCCGCGCTTTTCACGAAGCCTTTCCCGAGGCGGAAGCGGCGATCAACGCGAGGCTCGAGCAGCTGCGCGCGGAGAAGGGCGCGAACGTCGCGAAGGTGATCCAGACGATCATGGAGGTGTTCGAGTTCGCTGGCGTCGATGCGCGGGTCTTCGGGCGCGAAAAGCAGCCCTATTCGATCTGGCGGAAGTTGCAGCGCAAGAGCGTGGAGTTTTCCGACCTCGCCGACGTCTACGCGTTCCGCGTGATCGTCAACAATCCTGACGATTGCTATCGGGCCCTGGGCCTTGTGCATCAGACCTGGCGCTGCGTGCCGGATCAGGTGGAAGACTACATCTCCAACCCCAAGCCGAACGGGTACCGTTCGATCCATACGACGGTGATCGGGCCCGGCAACGTGCGCGTCGAAATCCAGATCCGCACCGAGGAGATGGATCAGGTTGCGGAGGTCGGCGTGGCGGCGCACTGGCGCTACAAGAACGAAGCCTACGGCTACGACGAAGAACTGGCCGCCTCGGCCGGCATCGATGCACGCGAGGCCACGCGCTCGCTCCTGGAAATTGCCGAGCACGGCGGAGATGCAGGCGAATTCCTCGAGCATGCGAAACTCGAAATGTATCAGGACCACGTGTTCGCGTTCACGCCGAAGGGCACCCTGATTGCGCTTCCGCAAGGCGCCACGCCGCTCGACTTTGCGTATGCGGTGCATTCCGACATCGGCGACCGTGTCGCGGGCGTGAAGATCAATGGCGAGGAGCGCCCCCTGCGCACGGTGCTTCGCAACGGCGACGTTGTCGAAATCATCGCCGGTGCAAAGGTGGCGCCGGTGCCCGGATACGAGTCGCTGGCCAAGACCGGGCGCGCCAAGTCGGCGCAGCGGCGCTTGGAGCGCGGCGTGCGACGGGACGAGTTCGCGAAACTCGGGCGCGAGCTGGTTGCGCACGCGCTGCACAGGCACGGCCACGATCTGGCGGAAACGTCGCTCAAGGCGGCCGCGGCGAGGCTGGGAAAACACGATGAAGATGAACTCTTCGTCGCTGTCGGAGAAGGGCTGGTGAAGCCGAGCGCGGTCGTCGTCGCCGCTTTCCCAGGTCTCGAAGACAAGGTGCGCCGTGAAGAGGGCCGCAAACCGATGGCGGCGGACAAGGCCAAACTCTACGTCAAAGGCAGCAATCTCACTCCGGGCGTGGCGCTGCATTTCGCCGAGGACTGCACCCCGATCCCCGGCGATCGAATCGTCGGCGTGCTCGAACCGGGCAAGGGGATCGTCGTTCACACCATCGAATGCGATACGCTGGCGCGCGAGACCGAAACCGAGTGGGTCGATCTCGCCTGGACCCAGACGGCGCTGCACCGCACGCTTGCGGTGGGTCGCATCGTGGCGACAGTGGAAAACAAGCGCGGCGTGCTGGCCGATCTGTGCCGCGTGATCGCGGAAAATGAGGGGGATATTCTCAACCTGCGTCTCGCGAAACGCACGACCGAGTTTTTCGACATGATTTTCGACATCGAGGTTGCAGACGCGCGTCACCTGACGAATATCGTCGCCGCGATGCGAACGTCGAAGGCCGTGATTGAAGTGGAGCGGGTGCGGGGATGATTGGCGCGGGCACGAACGAATATGAGCCTTATCCCACCGAAATGGCCAACTACTTCTACAGCCTGCTGTTCTGCGACATCCCGGAGAATTTTTGGGGCTGGGTGGAGAGCCCGGCCAAGCCGGTGTTCGATCCAACCTTCAGCGAGCGCGCCATCCGCGCCATCGCCGAGGACAAGGATGGCGAGAGCCGCATTCGCGCGCTGGCATACCGGCGGCTGAGGCTTGAGGGGTGCGCGGTGCCGCAGCGACTGTTGCTCGGCGTTGTGGTCGAGACGCCGCTGCCGCGGGGCTTGGACACTCTGGCCGCCTATGCCGACGGCCGCATTCGCTACATCCACGGTTCTGGCAAGGAAGTGGCCGTCGAGAAGGACGTCGCCAGCATGCGCGGGCCGCGCAAGGCGCTGCTCAGCGGAGCGCAGGATGTGGTCGATGAATTGACGCCGCTGCAAGAGCTGCGAGCGCCGCCGCCGAAGGCGCCGAACGTGCGGGTGACGTCGGTGGCGTCCGACGGCCTCTATGTGGGCGAAGCCAATCTCGAGGAGTTGACGCGCGACCCGCTGGGCGGGCCAATCCTGCGGGCGACCAGCGACCTGATGACAGCCGTCATCGAATACGCCAAAGCGAACGCGCCGCGGTGATCGCGTTTCCGGCTTGCCGCTGCTAAGAAGCGCACATGAATCAGGATCAAGTTCTCGAGGAATTTCGGGCCGCCGGCGCGTTGCTGGAGGGGCACTTCATACTGTCGTCAGGGCTGCACAGCCCTGTGTTCTTCCAAAAGAACGCCGTGTTCACGGATCCCTCGCGCACCGAACGCCTGTGCAAGGCGCTGGCGGAGAAGGCGCGCGCGGCGTTCGGCAAGATCGAGGTGGTGGTGTCTCCGGCGGTGGGCGCCATCATTCCTGGCTACGAAACCGCCCGCCATCTTGGCGCCCGGGCGATGTTCGTGGAGCGCGAGGGCGGCGCGTTTCAATTGCGCCGCGGCTTCACCATCAAGCCGAGCGATCGCGTGTTGATGGTGGAAGATGTCGTGACGACGGGACTGTCCTCCCGCGAGTGCATCGAGGCCATTCGTGGGCAGCCGGGCGAACTGGTCGGCGCCGCGTGCCTGATCGACCGCTCGAACGGCAAGGCCGATCTCGGCGTAAGGCTGATCTCGCTCGCGCAGGTCGATGCGCCGACTTATCCGGCCGATCAATTGCCGCCCGAGCTTGCGGCTATCCCGGCGGTCAAGCCCGGCAGCCGAGGCCTCGCGGCATGAGCGAACGCTTGCGGCTCGGGGTCAACATCGATCACGTGGCGACGATCCGCAATGCGCGCGGCGTCAACTATCCCGATCCGATGCGGGCGGCGATTATTGCGCTGGAGGCGGGCGCCGACGGGGTGACGGCGCACTTGCGTGAAGACCGGCGTCACATTTCCGATGACGACATCGCGCGCCTGTCGACGATGCTGCGCGAGCGCGGACAGCCGCTCAACCTGGAAATGGCGGTGACGTCGGAGATGCTGGCGATTGCGCTGCAGCATCGCCCGCACGCCGTGTGCCTCGTGCCGGAGCGGCGCGAAGAGCGCACGACGGAGGGTGGGCTCGATGTCGCCGGCGGGCACAATTGGATTGCGCCCTTCGTCGAGAAGCTGCGCGACGCCGGCGCCCGCGTGTCGCTTTTCATCGGCGCCGACCCGTTGCAGATCGAAGCCGCGAGCCGCACGGGCGCGCAAGTGGTCGAGTTGCACACGGGCGCCTTTTGCGACGCTGCGCGCGAGGGATCGGCGGAGGCGCCGGAGCTGTTGAAGGCGCTGCAGGCGGGCGCAAGACAGGCCGCATCGCTTGGCCTGGAGGTGCATGCGGGGCACGGCATCGACTACAAAACCGTGGCGCCGATTGCGGCGATGCCGGAGGTGCGCGAACTCAATATCGGCCACTTTCTGGTGGGTGAGGCGATCTTCGTCGGCCTCGCTGCGGCCGTCGCGGAAATGCGCCAGCGCATGGACGAAGCGAGAGCGAAATGATCCTTGGAACCGGCGTGGATACCATCGATATCCGCCGCATCGAGCGGTCGCTTACGCGCTTCGGAGAGCGCTTCACGCTCCGCATTTACACAGAGCTCGAGCGCAATCGTGCAGAACGCCGGCCGAACCAGCGCGCGGCGACCTACGCCAAACGTTTCGCCGCCAAGGAAGCGGCTGCCAAGGCGCTCGGTACAGGTATGAAAAGAGGGGTTTTTTGGCGAGATATGGGCGTCGCCAACCTCCCCAGCGGCCAGCCCACGATGAAGCTGACGGGGGGCGCGGCTCGCCGTTTGGCCGAAATCACCCCAGCGGGACACACCCCACACATCCATGTGAGCTTGACGGACGATTATCCGCTTGCTGTCAGCTTCGTCATCATTTCGGCGGAGTTGGACACGACCAGCGGGTCAAGCTAGGGCGCCCCCAGTCAAACCGGTCGAAAGCAGCAAGGCCAGATGAGGGCCCCGGCTTGCGTGATCCCGCGGGATCTTCGCAGAGTCGGAATTCGGCGAGAAACGCATGAGCATGTCCACGACCAATCCCTCATCGACGCCGGTCATGTCGGTGTTCTGGGAGAATGTGCGCACGATCCTCTATGCGCTCGCGCTCGCCATGGTGTTGCGATTCACCATTGCGCAGCCGTTCCGTATTCCATCGGGCTCGATGCAGCCGACGCTGCAGGTCGGCGACTACATCGTCGTGACCAAGTGGTCATATGGCTATGGACGCTATTCGTTTGCCCCCCTCGACAGTTTGCTGCCGCACGGGCGGCTGTTCGCGCACGCGCCAAACCGCGGCGACGTGGTTGTGTTCCGCCCGCCGCCGGAGCCGGATCGCGATTTCATCAAGCGGGTGATTGGCCTGCCGGGCGACCACATCCAAATGATTGACGGCATCCTGCACATCAACGGCGTTGCGGTGCAACGCGAGTTGATCGGACCGACGCAGGCGTGCCCGGACGCGGAGTACGGCCCGGGCGGACGGCCGGCCGCGATTTACCGCGAAACGCTGCCGAACGGCGTCTCCTACCTCACTTGCGAGAAAGGCATGACCGAGCTCGACAACACGCGTGAATACGTCGTGCCGCCCGGCGACTATTTCATGATGGGCGACGACCGCGACAATTCGGCGGACAGCCGCGTGCCGTCGGAGGTAGGGTTCGTGCCGTTCGACAATCTGATCGGACCTGCGCAGTTCGTTGTTGCATCCTTCGACAGCACGACATCACTCTTGCAGCCATGGACATTGTTCACCGGCTTCCGCGGCGACCGCTTCTTGAAGCGCGTACAGTGACGCGCGGGCGCGCATGAGCGGGCGGCAAGAATCGCGGCTTGCCGAACTCGAAGCGCGGATCGGCTATGAGTTCAAGAACCGCGAGCTGCTGCGCGAAGCGCTGACGCACGGCAGCGCGCTCGACGGCGTCAAGAGCAAGCGGCGTTCGTATGACCGGCTGGAATTCCTGGGCGACCGCGTATTGGCGCTGATCGTGGCGGATCGACTGCTGCGCGAGCATGTGGACGAGGCGGAAGGCGAGATTGCGCCGCGATTCAATACGCTGGTGAACAGGCGCGCGTGCGCAGACGCGGCGCGCGCCGCGGGGCTGGGCGAGGCGGTGGTGCTGTCGTCGTCCGAGGAAGCGCACGGCGGCCGCGCCAAGCAGACGATTTTGGCGGACATTTGCGAGTCGGTGATCGGCGCGCTTTATCTGGATGCAGGATTCGACGGCGCCCGCGCGTTCGTCGAGCGCTTCTGGGGCAACGCCTTCGATGAGGAGAATACGAGCGCGCGTGACGCGAAGACGGCGTTGCAGGAATGGGCGGCGGCAAAGAAGTGCAGTCTGAGCTACGCCGTGATCGAACAATCGGGACCGGATCATGCGCCGCATTTCGTTATCGAAGCGCGCGTCGGCGCGTTCGCGCCGGAGCGTGGCGAAGGCGGCTCCAAGCGGGAGGCGCAGCGGGCGGCGGCGGCGGCTTTCTTGAGAAGGCAGGGCGTCGATGCCTGAGCAGCGTTGTGCGGTGGTAGCAGTGCTGGGCGCGCCGAACGCGGGCAAGTCCACGCTCGTAAACACGCTCGTTGGCGCCAAAGTCGCGGCGGTGACGCAGAAAGTGCAGACGACGCGGGCGCTGCTGCGTGGCATCGCCATGCGTGGGCAGGTGCAGCTGGTGCTGATCGACACGCCTGGAGTATTTGCGCCGAGGAAGCGCCTTGAGCGTGCGATGGTGGCGGCAGCCTGGAGCGCGCTCGAAGGCGCCGACGCGATCGTGCATGTGGTGGACGCCCCGGCGCACGCTCCGCGCGAGAAGCTGAGCGGCGCCGATGCGCGCGCGATCGAAGACAGCGCAGGAATCGCTGCGACGTTGAAGCAGCGGGACACGCCATCGGTCCTTGTGCTCAACAAGGTCGATGGCGTGTCGCGCCCGGCCCTGTTGCAGATCACTCAAAGGCTGGTGGAGCAGGGGCTCTACACCGACGTCTTCATGATCTCGGCCAAGACCGGCGATGGCGTCGAGGACTTGGCGCGCACGCTGGCCGAACGCGCGCCGGAGAGCCCTTGGCTCTTCCCGGAAGATCAGACCATGGACGCGCCGGCGCGTGTGCTGGCGGCCGAGATCACGCGCGAGAAGGCGTTCCTGCGCCTGCACGAAGAGGTGCCGTACGAACTCACGGTCGAGACCGAGAAGTGGGAAGAGCGCAAGGACGGCTCGGTTAAGATCGATCAGACGCTCGTCGTCGCGCGCGAAACGCAGCGGAAGATCGCGATCGGCGCCAAGGGGCAGACTATCAAGGCGATCGGCGAAGCCGCGCGCAAGGAGATGGAGGCGGCCTTCGATCGGCGCGTGCATTTGTTCCTCCATGTGAAGGTCGCGGAGCGCTGGAGCGAGGAACGCGCCCTATATCAAAGGCTCGGTTTGGATTACGAAGCGTGAACTGGGGCGAACTCGGACCGCCGGCGCCACGCCGACCAGCACGACTGTTTGCCGGCGCGGGCGCCAGCGGTCCATATTGAAGCGATGCAATGGGTTGACGACGCGATCGTCCTGGGCGCGCGGCCGTTCGGCGAGGGCAAACTCGTCGCGGAAGTGTTCGCGCGCGGGCACGGGCGCTTCGGCGGCGTCGTCCATGCGGGTCGCAAGACACTGCCGATCGTTCAATCGGGCAATGTCGTGCATGCGGGCTGGAAGGCTCGACTGGCGGAGCAGCTTGGATTCTTTCAGCCGTTGGAATTGGTCGAACCGCACGCAACAAGGCTGCTCGACGATCCGATGGCGTTGGCGGGTCTGTCTTCAGCAGTAGCCCTTATTCGGAGCACGACGCCCGAACGGCACGCCTATCCGCAACTCTATGATGCGCTGATGGTGTTAATCGAAGCGATGCCGCAGGACGAGGTATGGCCCGCGCTCTATGCGCGCTTTGAACTCGGACTGCTGGCGGCGTTGGGCTATGGGCTCGATCTCTCTCGCTGCGCCGTCACCGGCGAGACAGAGAATCTGGGCTGGGTCTCGCCACGCACCGGTCGCGCCGCGACGGTGGAAGCAGGCGCGCCGCATGCGGACGTTCTCCTCAAGTTGCCGGCGTTCCTGGTCGATCCGGACGCGGAACTAGCGGAGGGCGATGTGGCGCACGCCTTCGCGCTTTCGGGCTTTTTCCTGGAGCGGCGCTTATTCGACGTGAAGGGAGAGGGCATGCCCGAACAAAGGCGCCGGCTTATCGAACGCTTGGGATTTGCAGGACGACTCTGATCTAAGCGTGCCAGAACGTACGTGATCGTTTCGGAGAGCCAAGAATGGCTGACGACATCACGCGCACGCCCGAGGAAGGCGGGCGCATCATCGAGGAGCCGATCGGCGAGGCGCTGTCGCGCCGCTATCTCGCCTATGCGCTCTCCACTATCACTTCGCGCGCGCTGCCGGACGTGCGCGACGGCCTCAAGCCGGTGCACCGGCGCGTGCTCTACGCGATGAACCTGTTGCGGCTCTCGCCGGAAGCAGCGTTCCGCAAGTCGGCGAAAGTAGTCGGCGACGTGATGGGCGATTTCCATCCGCACGGCGACCAGGCCATCTACGATGCGCTTGTGCGTCTCGCGCAGGATTTCAACTCGCGTTACCCGCTGATCGACGGCCAAGGCAATTTCGGCAACATCGACGGCGATAACCCCGCCGCCATGCGCTACACGGAAAGCCGCATGACAGCCGCGGCGATGGCGTTGCTGGAAGGCATAGACGAAAACGCCGTCGACTTCCGGCCAAGCTATGACGGCTCGAAGCAGGAGCCGATAGTGCTTCCAGCGGCGTTTCCGAATTTGCTGGCCAACGGCGCGAGCGGCATCGCCGTTGGCATGGCCACCAACATTCCCCCGCACAATGCCGCCGAGCTGATCGATTGCTGTCTGGCGCTGATCGATAATTCCAAGACAACGATCGACGAATTGCTGAAGATCATGCCGGGGCCGGATTTCCCGACCGGCGGCATTGTCGTTGAGCCGCCTGAGGCGATCCGCGAAGCCTACGAGACGGGGCGGGGCGGTTTCCGCGTGCGCGCGCGCTGGCGGACCGAAGATCTGGGCCGCGGCACCTGGCAGATCGTTGTCACGGAAATTCCGCACCTCGTGCAGAAGTCGAAGCTGGTGGAAGCGCTGGCGGCGCTGATCGAGGACAAGAAAGCGCCGCTGCTCGGCGATGTGCGTGACGAAAGCAGCGAAGACATTCGCCTCGTGCTGGAGCCGAAGTCGCGGAGCGTTGAACCTGCTGTGTTGATGGAAAGCGTGTTCAAGCTCTCGGCGCTGGAAACCCGCATCTCGCTCAACATGAATGTCCTCGACAAGGACGGCGCTCCCAAAGTGATGGGGCTGAAGGAAGCGTTGCGCGCCTTCCTGGATCATCGCCGCGAAGTGTTGCAGCGACGGACCGCGCATCGCCTGGAAAAGATCGCCGCGCGCCTGGACGTGTTGGCCGGATTGCTGATCGTCTACCTCAACCTCGACGAAGTGATCCGCATCATTCGCAGCGAGGACGAGCCGAAGCCGGTGCTGATCAAGCGCTTCAGGCTGAATGACGTGCAGGCGGAAGCCATCCTCAACACGCGCCTGCGTCAGCTGCGCAAACTGGAAGAGATGGAGATCCGCCGCGAAGACGCGGCGCTGCGCCAGGAGCAGAAGGATTTGCAGGGCTTGCTCGAAGACACGCGCAAGCAATGGCGGCGAATTGCGGGCGAGTTGAAGGAGACGCGCAAGCTCTTTGGCCCGGCCACGCATTGGGGCAAGCGGCGCACCGAGCTTGGTCGAGTCGCCGCGGTCTCGGCGGAGATCGATGTCGAGGCGTTTGTAGCCCGCGAACCGGTTACAGTGATCTTGTCTGAGAAAGGCTGGATCCGAGCGCTGAGGGGCCACGGCGATCTCTCGAATCTCACGTTCAAGGAAGGCGACCACGCCCAGCACGTCGTGCGCTGTCAGACCACCGACAAATTGCTGCTGCTCGCGTCCGACGGACGCGCCTTCACGCTGGACGCCCACAAGTTGCCGGGCGGACGCGGGCATGGCGAACCGATCCGGCTATCGATCGAGATGGCCGATATCGACGAAGCGGTGGCGCTGTTTGCCTACGAGGAAGGTTCGAAACGACTCGTCGCCAGCCACGAGGGCTACGGCTTTGTCGTGCCGGAAAGCGAATTGCTGGCGACCAAGCGCTCGGGCAAGCAGGTGCTCAATGGACGCGCCATGCAGGCGGCCAAGGTCGACGGCGATCAGGTGGCGGTGATCGGCGAGCGCAAGAAACTGCTCGTCTTCCCGCTGAGCGAACTGCCCGAGATGAACCGCGGCAAGGGCGTGAAGCTGCAGAGCTACCACGACCGCGGGCTCGCCGACGTCAAGGTGTTCTCCAAGGACGAAGGGCTGACCTGGGAGGACTCCGCCGGTCGCATTCGCGCGGTTCCTGAGTGGAGAGACTATCGCGGCAAGCGCGGCGGCGCCGGCAAAATCGCGCCGAAGGGTTTCTCACGCTCCGGCCGCTTTTCGGACATCATCGGCTAAGGCCGCTACAAAATAACGTTCGGGGGCGACGCGGGGCCGCGCTTCCTATATGAAGCCGGCCAGGCGCCTTTGCGCGCGGAGAGGAAACGCAAGATGGGCATCGGATTGATCCTTCTTATTGTCATCGTCGTGTT
This sequence comes from Pseudomonadota bacterium, assembly GCA_018241475.1. Classification (GTDB taxonomy): domain Bacteria; phylum Pseudomonadota; class Alphaproteobacteria; order Caulobacterales; family Aquidulcibacteraceae; genus Vitreimonas. The sequence continues at coordinate 13,546 of JAFEDV010000524.1, forward strand.
GGCGGTGCTGATGATCGGCATCTACAACCGGCTCGTCGCGCTAAGGCAGAACTGCAACCAAGCCTTCGCCGACATCGACGTGCAGCTTCGCCAGCGCCACGACCTGATCCCGAATCTGGTGGAAACGGTGAAGGGCTACGCGGCGCACGAAAAAAGCACCCTGGATGCGGTGATCCAGGCGCGCAATTCGGCGGTTAGCGCGCAGAACACCGGCGACCCCAAGGCGATGGGCGTCGCCGAAGGCGTGTTGGGTCAGGCGCTCGGACGCTTGATTGCGCTGGCGGAGGCCTATCCCGACCTCAAGGCCAATCAGAACTTCATCAAGCTGCAGGACGAATTGACCGACGTCGAGAACAAGCTCGCCGCGGCTCGCCGCTTCTTCAACAACGCTGTCGGCGAATACAACACCGGTCGCGAACAATTCCCGGCTTCGACGATGGCCGGAATGTTCGGCTTCGGTCCGCGCGACTTCTTCGACCTCGGTCAGGATCGCGCGGCCATGAACGAGGCGCCGCAGGTGAAGTTCAGCTGATGAATTGGACCGCCGGCTTCCGGCCGGCCCACATAAATGCCGGCGCGATGCCGGCGGTCCAAGGGTTTGCGTAATGGGCGCCTACGGCCTGCAAACGCACATCTGGAGCAATAACTGGAGATCCGTCCTGTTGATGGCCGGATTTCCGGTATTGCTGGTGCTGGTCGAGTACGCGCTGTTCCTGCTCTATGCGGGCTTCGCCGGCATCGGCGCCAAGGGCTATGACGGCGACGCCGGCATGTTCGTCTGGGCCGGCGACATGCTGGTGCAATCGTGGCCGTTTGCGATCGTGGGCGCGCTGATCTGGTTTGCGATCGCCTACTTCTTCTACCAGGCCATCATCGACGCGGCCACCGGCGCGCATCCGGTGACGCGTCAGCAGGAGCCCAAGCTCTACAATCTTCTCGAGAATCTCTGCATCTCGCGCGGCATCACCATGCCCACGCTCCGGATCATGGAAACGGATGCGATGAACGCGTTCGCGACCGGGCTGCACAAGGGCCAATACTCGATCACCGTGACCCGCGGGATCATGAATTCGCTCAACGACGACGAAATGGAAGCGGTGCTCGGCCACGAGCTTACGCACATCCGCAACAGCGATGTGCGGCTGATGGTGATCGCCGTGGTGTTCGTGGGCATCTTCTCCTTCGTCGGCCAGATGGTGTTCCGGGGCCTGTGGTATTCGGGCGGCGCGCCTCGGCGCTCCTCCTCGCGCGATCGCGATTCCGGGGGCGGCATCGCCATCATCGCAGCATTGGTGATGATCGCCGTCGCGTATGGGCTGGCGATCGTCATCCGCTTCGCGCTGTCTCGGAACCGCGAGTATCTGGCGGACGCGGGCTCGGTGGAGTTGACCAAGAATCCAGATGCGATGATTTCCGCGCTGCAGAAGATTTCCGGCCATTCCAACATCAATGCGCCGTCGGAGGTGCGCGAGATGTTCCTGGACAACGAGGCGTCGGATTTCGACAGCTTGTTCGCGACGCACCCGCCAATTCAAAAGCGCATCGAAGCGCTGGTGAAATATGCGGGCGGCCACGTCGCCGAGCCGGCGCCGGCCGGGCCGTGGAGCGGTCAACCGCCTCCGGATGCCGCGCCGAAGCGCGGCCCTTGGGGCTAGCGACGGTCAACAGAAATGGCGCGACGTGGGAGGACGCCGCGCCATCAAGGGGCTTATGGAGCTCCGCGCTCAGTCAATGAGCGGTTGAACGGTTGTCTTGAAGGCGTTCGCCATGGCGGCGCCGAATTGGCGCAGCGCTTCGGGGATGTTGTCCATCACGTGGCGCGCTTCGGGGCTCGAATTGTAGGCCACCAGCGCCACCACCACGATCACCGCCAGCGTCGTCAGAGCTTCGGCGCCGCGATAGCCGTAGTACGGATGGCCGCTATAGAGGGCCCAGCGCATGGCGCGCAGCGGAATCGAGATCAGCACGTAGATCAGGATAAGCCCGACAATAGCTTGCCAGAGCGCCATGTGCGGCGGCAGCGCCCAGTAGCCGAGCGAGCCGGTGGTCACGAGTGCGAACAGAAATGCGATGAAGATGATGAAGAGCAGGGCGCGCACGAACGCGAGCACGACCCCGAGCAGGCCGGTCAGCAGGCCGAAGCTGTAGCTAACCGGTCCAGGCGCGGGCGCGGCGCTCGCGTATGAGGGTTGCCAGCCGCCCCAGCGATAGCTGCGCCAGCGCGCGCGCATTTCACGCTTCCATTGCCGGCGCTGCCAGCGCGGCCAGGTCCAGGGCGGGCCGTTGGCGGCGAAGTGCTGGTATTCGCGCTTGGCGCGGTCAATCACTTCCTGGGCGTTGAACGGGACGCCGTGGGCGGCCGCCCATTCCTCGCTGGTGTTCGCCGATGGGATGATGAACATCATGGCGATGTAGACGAGGATGAAGAAGCCGGACGTGAGTACGGTGGCGATGAGAAAGAGCACGCGCATCCAGTTCACGTCGATGTCGAAATAGGCGCCGAGGCCCGCGCAGACGCCGGCGATCTGGGCGCCGTCACGGATGCGATAGAGGCGTCTAGGACGCGCCCCCCCGGTCGATGTCGCGGATGCCTGGGCGTTGTCGGCCGCGGCTTCGCCCTCGACCGGCCCCATTTCGTCGAGAATCTTCGCCATCTCGGCGGCGGCGATTACGGTTTTCACCGGCGACAAATAGCTCGCGCACTTGTCGGCGATCGCCTGTTCGAGATCGCGCACGACTTCGGCCTTGTCGGGATTGTCAGCGAGCGCGGCTTCGGCGCGCGTGAGATAGGCGCGCACGGCGTCGTAAGCCGGCTCTTCCAGCTGGTAGGGATTGCCATTGAGATTGATGGTGACGACGCGTTCCATGATTCAACGCCCCAGGGTTTCGAGAGTAGCGTCGAGCTGACGCCAGTAGTCGGAGAGGTCTTGCAGGCGCGCCGCTCCCTTCGGCGTGAGCCGGTAATATTTGCGCGGCGGCCCTTGATCGGATTCCACCCACTCGTAATCCAGCAACTCCTCGCGCCGGAGCTTGGAGAGGAGCGGGTAGAGCGTGCCTTCCTGCGTGGCGAACGGGGTGGCGGAGAGTTTCGCCAGCATGTCGGCCACATAGACGCTCTGGCGCTCGATGATCCGCAGGATCGCAAACTCCAGAAGTCCCTTGCGAAGGCCGCCAAATCTTTCTTCGTCGGCCATAAACAGCTACCTTGGAATACAAAGGTAGAGGGATATGAGAAGGTTGTCAAGTATGGAAAGGGTCCCCGGGAGGGGCTGCGTTTCATTTGCTGTGCGGCGGCGCAGCGGCTGGGGCGGCCGTCCTGACGCTCAGCGTCTGCCGGGCGAGCGCAGCGAGACCCGGGACCCATTCGCGATCCCACACTCCAGCTGTTCGAGTTCGTGGCTGCAACGGGTCCCGGCTCTGCGTCGCGCTGGCGCGCGACTTGTCCGGGGAGCGTCTGAGGCAAGCGTTTTCGCATTCACCGGTCGATCCCGATGAAGAAGGTGGGAGAGCGAGGCGCGCACGAAGCTGTGCACGTGGAAGAAAGTAGTTTGAGGTGTGCCTGGTGCGCGCCTCGCGCGGAGTGTTGTGCTGCCGGCGGAAACTCAGGGGCGTTGCTACCGAGCCGCGGCGGGCCATGCGTTGGGGCAGACAAGGTCTCGTGGCTTCGATGGTCTGAAGCGGCGAAACTGAAGACCGGCGCTTGCTCTTCGCCTGGCCGGATTGCCTCCGGACCGATCCTTGCGACGCTGGGTATGCCGCGCGCTCTTGGCGCCTAATTTCCGTTCCCGGCTGACGTGCTCGGAGCGACCCATTTCGCTCCAGGACCTTCGGCTTCCTTTGTTCTCGCCGAAGCAGCGGTTTCTTCTCTCACGAGCCTCTGCCGCATCACGCTCAATCCGCATCTTCTGAACCGTTCGACTTTGGGCCTCGAAAGCCTCCCAACAGAAGACGAGCCATCATAACTCGCTCTCAATCCGGTCGGATTGCGAAATGCGCTTTTGTTGAGGCGTAAGGGTTTTTCGGGCGAACAGTGTTGGATAGGCGTGGCGCCAATCCCCCATTCTCGATAGCTTCGCGGCCGTTCACGCGCCGCCGAAGAGCCGCCCCGGCTCGTCGTATTACGCCGAGAAATATGGGCGGAAGCCCATCATGCTTCGAACAGCGTCAAGCTCGTCGTCGTCGAAAATGAGTGCAGCTTCATCGAGCGTCGCGACAAGGCACGTGTCCGTACGAAGCCCGTCGAGCGTGTGTCGCTCATGAAGCCACGCCTCTAGCATGGTCCAGGCGGCTGGACTGGGGCACACCCATGCCGATCGCAACAGAATCGGCGGCTCGGCGCCTTCAACCAGGTTGCGATAATCTACTTTGAACGGCTGGAGTTGTTCGACGCCAAAATCAAATGCAGCGGTGTCATCGAGAATTTGTATCACGTCGTACATGAAGATGCCGGGGTTCGCCCGATAGAGCTCAATGAGGGATTTGATCTCGGAAACACTGATCGCGCCCGTCTGTCGATGGACGCGCAGTGCAAGTCGATCGTTGACGAAGACGGACGTGGGCATGTGTGCGCGACTACCTCGTATCGATTGAAAAGCAACTTACTTCGGCGCACTCCATGCTTATATCGGCTTGACTATGTCGAATGTAATAGCAAGTGCAGCGTGCTAATCTTGGAATGAGAGCGCGATGATCTCCGACATTTCCGCTTTCATCCGTGAGCACACGCGCGTGTTGGCGCCTGCCCATGTGCCGGAGATAAGGCTGCATTTGGCCGACGATGCGGTGGCGTTATGGGAGATGACGGAAGAGCAGTTGGGCGAGATGGGTTTGCCGCCGCCGTTCTGGGCGTTTGCGTGGGCGGGCGGGCAGGCGTTGGCGCGCTATCTGTTGGATCATGCGGAGATCGTGCGTGGGCGCAGCGTGCTGGATGTGGCGTCGGGATCGGGTTTGGTCGCGATTGCGGCGATGCGCGCGAGCGCAGCGTCGGCGGTTGCGGTGGACATCGATGTGTTCGCGGGCGACGCGGCGAAGCTGAATGCAGCGCTGAATGATGTGGTGATCGCGACGAGCGATATTGATCCTGTCGGCACGCCGACGGATGCCGAGATCATTCTGGTCGGCGACCTCTTCTACGATCGCGATCTGGCGCCGCGGGTTTTGGAATGGCTGATCGCGTTAGAGCGCGACGGCAAAGAGGTGCTGATCGGCGATCCGGGACGCACCTATCTGCCGCGCGATAAGCTGGAGCAGATCGCGGCGTACGATATTCCCGTGACACGGGCGCTGGAAGATGCGGAAGTGAAGCGCGCGGCGGTGTGGAGGTTGCACAAATGACTCGCGCTCCCCGCCAGGGGGAGCTGTCATCGCGCGAGCGAGGACTGAGGCGGCGGCGCTGTAGCTTGCGGAAAATCGGCGCCCACCCCTCCGTCGCGTGCTCGCGCACGCGCCACCTCCCCCTCAACGGGGGAGGACGAGATTCTGCCGGCGGTCCATATCATTCGATCGCGCAGATCGAGCGGCGCTGGTCGCGGTCCTGAGTGCGGTGGCGCGCGTCGTCGCAAATCACCGCCCAGAAGTGCTGGATCTCCTGACCGACTTCGGCGCTGCGCTGTTGCAGCTGTTCCGGAGTGGGGCGCGCACCGGGCGGCTCGGATATCCACACCGGCTCATAAGGCGGTGTGCACGTGGTCTCGGTGAAAAGATTGCGGGCGCAGAGTTGCGATCGCTGGATGTTGTACTGCCAGACGGCCTCGCGGAGACCGCGCGCCAGCTCCTTGGGGTCCTCGGCGCTGGCGTCGGGCGCGCCGGTCTGGGTGGCGGTGAGTTCGCCAGTCTGGCGCAGCATGAGGCCGTAGCGGCCGATCTCGGTCTGCAGCGCATGCGGATCGACGTGGGGGCCGGCCTGTCCGGTCTGGCCGGGCGGCTTGCAGGCGGCGAGCGCCAGGATCGAAATCGCCAGAGCCAGGATCACGCGCATCGACGCCTCCACGTGCGAGGCGGCCATCTTAGCGGTCAGGCGAGGCAGGCGATAAGTCTTGAATTCCCGATCAGCTCCCTAGCGGTCGACCAGCGGGGCCAGTGCGTTGTAGCTGGCGTCCATCTCGCCCAATTCCGCGCCGCGGAGATGGCGGAAAAAGGCTATCGCGGCGGCCGCCATCCACATGGCGGCGGCCACCGCGAACATCGCCCCAGCGACGCCCCATAAACCGACGTCCGCGAAACCACCCATCCCGTTGCCTTCGAGGCATCTTGTTGGCGCCCTTTATGCCAGCTCTCGGTGAACGCGACGTTTCTGAAACGAAAACAATTCCTTGAAATGCGCTTGGGTGAATGCGGCGGAAACGCTAGCGTTGGCGCGGTTTCGGCAGGAGTGGCCCTCGCATGCTGCGTCTGGAGATCGCCGCGCTCTATTGCGGCGTGAACATCCTCTTACTTTTGGTGCTGGCCTATCTGGTGACCAGCGGGCGGCGAAAGCACAAGATCACGTTGGGCGACGGCGGCCACGAAGGCATGAGCCGCGCCATCAGGGCGCACGCCAATGCGGCCGAGTACATTCCGGCGGGCCTCGTCGGCATCGTGGTGCTCTCGCTGTTCGAGTCGCTGCCGATGTGGGTTTTGCACGCGGGCGGAATTTCCTTGACGCTCGGGCGGCTGCTGCATGCCTGGGGTCTCCACACCAGCGCCTTCAATCAGGGGCGGGTGGCGGGTGCGGCCCTCTCCTGGCTTTCGTATCTGATCATCGGCGTGGCTCTCATCTATGTGGGGGTCGGCCACCAGCTCGGCGGGTAGCATTGTACCGCAGCCCGGCAAGATTGCCGGGGACAAAGCAGAGGCCCATGTAGGGGCATGGCCTTTGACGCTGATTCCCACACCGCGCTCGCGGCGCTGATCGATTACGCCAAAGCCGCCGGCGCAGACGCCTCAGAAGCCAGCCTCGCCTCCCGCGAAAGCATTTCGGCGGAGGTGCGGATGGGCGAACTCGAAGGCATGGAGCGCGAGGAAGGCCGCTCCGTGGCGTTGCGGGCCTTCATCGGCAAGCGGCAGGCGGCGGCCTCCTCGACCGACCTCTCCTCGTCCGGCCTCAAGGCGCTGGCGGAGCGCGTCGTCGCCATGGCGCGCGCCGCGCCGGAGGACAAATATTGCGGCTTGCTGGACGAGAAGTATCTCGCGCGCGATGCGCATCCCGATCTCGATCAATTCGACACCGCGCGGCCGAGCCCACAGCAATTGCTGGAGCTGGCGAAGACTTGCGAAGCGGCGTCGCTGCAGATTGCGGGCATCGCCAATTCCGGCGGCGGCGGCGCATCGAGCGAGGTCTCGACGTTCGTCTATGCGACGTCGTCGGGCTTCGAAGGCGCAGAAACGAGCACCTCCTACAGTCTAGGCACGCAGCCGGTCGCCCAGCGCGGCGACGACATGGAGCGCGACTACGAATACCGCACCAAGCGCTTCTTCGCCGATCTGCCGGCGCCGGAAGCGATCGGCCGCATCGCCGGCGAGCGCACGGCGCGCCGGCTCGGCTCGCGCAAGCTCGAAAGCACCAAGGCGGCGGTGATCTTCGAGAACCGGCTTGCCGGCCGCATCGTCTCGCCCGCGTTCGGCGCGATCTCCGGATCGGCGGTGGCGCGCGGCGTTTCGTTCCTGAAAGACAAGCTCGGCAAGCGGGTGTTCGCCGAAGGCTTCCGCGTGCATGAGGATCCGTTCGTGAAGCGCGGGCTCGCCAGCCATGGGTTCGATGGCGAGGGCGGCGCAGTCAGGCCGATGACGCCGATCGACGACGGCGTGATCACCACTTGGCTGCACAATGCGGCCTCGGCGCGACAGCTGGGCCAGGAACCCAACGGCCATGCGACCAGCGGTCATGGCGGTCCGCCCGGCATCGGTGCGTCCAATCTGTTCGTGAAACCGGGCGCCGACGATCTCGCGGCATGCATGCGCAACGCCGGCAAAGGCCTCTTCGTCACCGACATGTTCTCGCCATCGCTCAACATGAACACCGGCGACTGGTCGGTAGGCGTGGCGGGCTACTGGTTCGAGAATGGCGAGATCGCCTATCCGGTGAGCGAAGTGACTGTGGCGGGCAATCTGCTCGACATCTATGCGCGCCTGCGCTGCAACGCCGACGTCGACACCCGCGGCTCGCTCGAAATCCCCAGCCTCATCGTGGACGATCTTGCAATCGGCGGCGTCTGATCTCCCTCTCCTGGAAGCCGCCGCGCGCGAAGCCGGCGCTCTCGTCCGCGATCTGCTGACCAAGCCGCTCGATATCCGCAGCAAAGGCGAAGCGGGTCCGGTGACCAACGTCGATCTCGCAGTCGAAGCGCTGCTCGCTGAACGGTTGCGCGCGGCGCGGCCGGACTATGGCTGGCTTTCGGAAGAGACGCCGGACGACGCGGATGCGCGGCTGAACGCCGAGCGCGTGTTCATGCTCGATCCGATCGACGGCACCGCGGCGATGATCAAGCGCAAGCCGCAGTACACGATCTGCATCGGCGTCGCCGACGGCGCGGAAGCTGTGGCAGGCGCAGTCTACAATCCGGCGACGGATGAGATGTTCCTGGGCGCCGCCGGTGTTGGCGCGACGATGAACGGGCGCGCCATGCAGGTGAGCGAACGCAACATGCTGGAGGGCGCGCGCATGGTCGGATCGAGCACACGCTTCACCGATTGGCGCTGGCCGAAGCCGTGGCCGACCATGGAGATCGAGCGGCGCGAATCCATCGCCTATCGCATGGCGGCGGTGGCGGCCGGCCAAGCCGACGCGACCATTCTGTTCAACTGGAAGCATTATTGGGACATCGCGGCGGGCGCGGCGATCGTTGCGGCGGCCGGCGGCGTGGTCACTGACACGTGGGGTGCGCCGCTTGCGTTCAATCTGCGCGAGCCACGTGCGCCTGGGGTTGTGGCGTCTGGCGCGAGCCTGCACGCTTTGCTAATCGAGCGTACATCGCACTTTCCCGATCCGCGCACGAAAGCAGAGGCATGAGCGGGCAACGGCAACTTTTGCATCTGGTTATCGGCGGCGAGCTGACGAGACTCGATCGCCCCGAGTTCGACGACTTGAAGGCGATCGATTTCGTCGGCGCCTATCCGAACTCCCGCGCGGCCTACGACGCGTGGAAGGGTGCCGCGCAGCGCACCGTCGACAATGCCCGCATGCGCTACTTCATCATCCACGCGCACCGCCTGCTCGATCCGGGTGAAGACCCCGAGAACGAGATGTGATGACCTCATGCCTATGAAGACAGGCTCGATGTTCGCGCGGCTGTGGCGGGAGCACATTGCCCGCTATGGCGGCGAGCTCGCGCTGCTCATACCGGTGCTGGCGCTGGTGGCGCTTTCGGCGATCTCCTATGGCGGCATCCTTAAATACGGCACCAACGACATCATCGCCGGCGACATGCCCAAGGTCGCGATGTGGGCGGGCATTGCATTGCTGGCGGCGGGCGTCCGTTCAGTGGCGATGTGGCTGCAAGCGGTGATGTCGCAAGGACTGGCGCTGAAAGTGCTGCGCGACCTGCAGGGAGCGATGTTCGGCAAGCTGATGGGCGTGGATTTCGCGCGCTTCGGTCGCGAACCGGCCGGCGCGCTGATCTCGCGCTTCACCAACGACATCAACGTGGTCAGCGAAGGCCTGGTGCGCGGCGGCCAGACCGCGGTGCGCGACACGCTTACGCTGGGCGGGGCGCTGATAGCCATGTTCTGGCTGGACTGGGTGCTGACGCTCGTCATCCTTGGCGTGTTCGTGCTTGCGGCGCTGCCGATGCAGCAGATCGCCAAGAGCGC
>JAFEDV010000525.1 GCA_018241475.1 Pseudomonadota bacterium
GGGATTGGCCATGGCGAAGATGATCGGTCTCTTGGCCATCGCCTTGACCATGTCCCGCGTCATCGCGCCGGCGACCGAGAGCCCCATGAACACGTCGGCGCCCTTGATGGCGTCCATCAAAGTGCGCGCATTGGTGTCGACCGCATGGGCGGCCTTGAATTGATCCATGCCTTTTTCGCGGCCGCGATAGATGACGCCTTCGCGGTCGAGTGCGATGACGTTTTCGTGCGGCACGCCGAGCTGCTTGATGAGAGCGATGCACGAGAGGCCGGCCGCCCCGGCGCCATTGACGACGACCTTGATGTCCGAAAGCCTGCGGCCGGTGAGCTCACAGGCGTTGAGGAAGCCGGCGGCGGCGATGATGGCGGTGCCGTGCTGGTCATCGTGGAATACGGGAATGTCGAGTTCGTCCCGGAGCCGGCTCTCGATGATGAAGCACTCAGGACTCTTGATGTCCTCCAGATTGATGCCGCCGAAGGTCGGGCCGATGTTGCGGACGGTGGTGATGAATTCTTCTACATTCTGGGTGGTGACTTCGATGTCGATGGAGTCGACATCGGCAAAGCGCTTGAAGAGCACGCTCTTGCCTTCCATCACCGGCTTTGCAGCTATCGAACCGAGATTGCCGAGACCTAAGATCGCCGTGCCGTTGGTGATGACGGCGACGAGGTTGCCCTTGGCGGTGTAATCGTAGGCGCGGTCGGCGTCCTCGGCGATGGCTTTGACGGGCGCGGCGACGCCTGGCGAATAGGCAAGCGACAAATCTCGCTGTGTCGCCATCGGTTTCGTCGGCGTGATCGAGATCTTCCCAGGCGCCGGGGCGCGGTGGAATTCCAGCGCTTCGGCGTCGGTGAAGCTCTTCTTCTGTTCAGGCATGTGGATGGCTCGATACGGCGCGATATTTTGGCCGCACCCTAGCCCTGGGCGCCTTGGCGTCAATGGAAGTCGGTTGCGCAAGCCGCTATGGCTGAGCGGTGGCCGATTCCTTGCACAATCCGCCGACGAAACCGACGCCATTCATGGCGCAATATCTCGCGGCGAAAGCGGAGCATCCTGACGCGCTGCTGTTCTTCCGCATGGGCGATTTCTACGAACTGTTCTTCGAAGACGCCGAGAGGGCGTCGGCGGCGCTCGCCATCACGCTGACAAAACGCGGTCAGCACGGCGGCGAATCCATCCCGATGGCAGGCGTGCCGTGGCATCAGGCCGAAGCCTATCTCGCGAGACTGATCCGCGCCGGCTTCAAGGTCGCGGTGTGCGAGCAACTGGAAGATCCGGCGGAAGCGAAGAAGCGCGGCGGCAAATCGATCGTCGCGCGCGGCGTCGTACGGGTGGTGACGCCGGGGACGCTGACCGAAGAGGGGCTCTTGGAGGCGCGCGCGGCCAATCGCCTGGCGGCGTGCGCGTTTGCCGGCGATGCGGCCGCGATTGCGTGGGCGGATGTCTCGACCGGCGCCTTCGGAACCCGAGCGCTGAAGGCGGGCGCCGTCGAAGAAGAGCTCGCCGCACTGGCGCCGGCGGAGCTGCTCGTCGTCGACGCCGAGACGGCGCGCGTGGCGGAGGCGGCGCGCGTGTGCGGCGCGATCGTGACGCCGCGTCCGGCCGTGAAGGCGGATGCCAGAGCGGCGGTGCGGCGGATCAAGGCGGCCTTCGAGGTGGCTGCGCTCGAAGCGTTCGGCGATTTCAGCGACATCGAACTGTCGGCGATGGGGCTGGTGCTCGACTACATCGAGCTGACCCAGGCGGGCGTTGCGCCGCGGCTGATGCCGCCGAAGCGCTCCGGCGAGCGCGCCTTCATGGCCATCGATGCGGCGACGCGGGCGGCGCTGGAGCTCGAGCGCGCGGTGCGAGGCGGACGCGAAGGTTCGCTGCTGGCCTGCGTGGACCGCACCGTGACGGCGGCAGGCGGACGCTTGCTGGCGGAGCGGATCGCGCGACCGCTGACGGATGTCGCCGCGATCGATGCGCGGCTCGATACGGTTGAGTTCTTTCTGGCGGAGAAGGAGCGCCGGCGCGGCGTGCGCGAGGAATTGCGCGCGGCAGGCGATCTGGCGCGGGCTCTGACGCGATTGGTGCTGGGTCGCGGCGGGCCGCGCGATCTGGCGCAGCTGCGTGATGGCTTGAGCGCCGGCGATCGCGCATCGGCGCGCGTGCTAGGACTGCGCGGCGAAGCGCCGGCGGAGATCGCTGGCGCGGGCGAAGCATTGGCGCTGGCGGTTCATGCGGAAAGCGCGGCGCTGGCGCAGACATTGGAGCGGGCGCTGGCGGCGGACCTGCCGCTGCTGACGCGTGACGGGGGCTTCATCGCTACGGGCTTCGATCCGGTGCTGGATGAGTCGCGCGAGTTGCGCGACGATGCGCGCAAGGTGATTGCGGCGCTGCAGGCAAAGTATGCGCAAGAGACGGAGATCGCCGGGCTGAAGCTCAAGCACAATGGCGTGCTGGGCTATCATATCGATGCGACGACGAAGCAGGCGGAGACGCTGATGGCGCCGCCGCACAATGCGCGTTTCATCCACCGCCAGACCAATGCCGGTTCGGTGCGGTTCACGACTGCCGAATTGGCCGAACTCGACGCCAAGATTGCGCGCGCGGGCGAAGCGGCATTGGCGCGCGAGCTGGCGTTGTTCAAGGAGTTCGTGGCGCGCGCGGCGGCGTGCGAGACGGAGATCCGCGCGGCGGCGGAGGCCTTGGCGATGCTAGACGTCGGCGCGGGGCTGGCGCAATGGGCCGAGGAGGCGCAGGCGACGCGGCCGGAGATTGATGCGAGCACTGCTCTACTGGCGGAAGGCGCCCGGCACCCGGTGGTGGAGGAGGGCGTGCGCCGTGAGGGGCAGGGCTTCACGCCAAACGACGCGCGGCTCGACGCGGAAGGAAGGAGCGGGCCGCGCCTGCTGGTCGTCACCGGGCCGAATATGGCCGGCAAAAGCACATACCTGCGCCAGATCGCACTGCTCGCGGTGTTGGCGCAGATGGGATCGTTCGTGCCGGCGCGGAAATTGCGCCTGGGGCTTGTCGATCGCGTATTCGCGCGCGTGGGCGCTTCCGACGATTTGGCGCGCGGGCGTTCGACCTTCATGACCGAGATGGTCGAGACCGCCGCAATCCTGCATCAGGCGGGGGCGCGCGCGCTGGTCGTGCTCGATGAGATCGGTCGGGGTACCGCGACCTTCGATGGGCTGGCGATCGCTTGGGCGGTGGCGGAGCATCTCCACGAAGCCAACAAGTGCCGCGCGGTGTTCGCCACGCACTATCACGAACTGACGCGGCTCGCGGAGAAGCTGGAGGCCGGCGCCAACGCCCATCTGCGCGCCAAGGAGTGGAAAGGCGAACTGGTGTTTCTGCACGAGGTGTCGCCGGGACCGGCGGACCGCAGTTATGGCATCCAGGTGGCGAAGCTCGCTGGCCTGCCGAAGACCGCGGTGGAGCGGGCGCGCGCCGTGCTGGCGCGCCTTGAAGCCAATGGCGGCTCGACGCGCGTCGAGATCGCAGAAGATCTACCGCTCTTCGCGCAAGTGATGGCCGAGCACGCGCCGTCAGCGCTGGAAGCGGCGCTCGCGGAACTCGATCCCGATAGCCTGTCGCCGCGCGAAGCGCTTGAGGCGCTCTATCGGCTCAAGGCCGCGGCCGATGATCCAGGTGAGTAGGAGCGCTTAGGGCTGCTGTTGGGGGGTGTTGTTGCCAGGCAACAGGGACGGACGGCCGTCGACGCTACGGCGCGCCTGTTCGACCGCCATGCCGCGCGTGACTGCCTCGGACGCCAATGGCAGCGATGAATCCATCGCCGTGTACATCATGTACGCGCCCAGAATGCCGCCCAGAACAAGTCCGCAGACACCCCATATGGAGGCGGCGAACCAATAGGCGGCGGAGCGTTCGCTCTTAATGCGCTGATGGAACAACTTCTGGTCCATAAGCGCTTCGAGGCCGGCGCGGGCCGGATGATCGGTCACATGACCGTCTTCATCGACGGGGCTCAGTTTGATGGTACGGCCGCCCTTGCTGCGCATCGGATGGTAGCTCCCCGGGAATTCAGTCCCGCAACTCTTTTGGCTGTGCTCGCGAAATGAGGCAAGTTTGCGATCTGTGTTTTACCAGAAAGTCATCTCCCCCTCCAGGAAGCACAGCTGTCGCGGGAGTGGAATGAACCGGCGCGGCAATGGTTGAGCGACTAAAGCCTATCGCCATCAGCGACATTATCGACGGCGCGGTCCTGCGCGCTGGTCTGAGTGCGGCTTATGCCGAGCGAGGCGACGATGCGCGCGGCGGGGTCAAGGTCTTGTTGCAAGAGGCTTTATCGAATGGCCGCGCGGCTGCGCGCGAGCGGCTGGACGCGGGAGAGAACGGCCAGGCCGTAGCACGCCTGTTGGCCGCCGCCGCCGATGAAGTGGTCGCTGCACTTTATGACTACACGACGACACACCTGTTCCGTGCGCGCAATCCGACTGAAGGCGAGCGCTTTGCAATTGTCGCCGTCGGCGGGTACGGGCGCGGCGAACTGGCGCCGTTTTCCGACCTCGATCTGCTTTTTCTGCGCGCCTACAAGCCGACGCCGTTCTCGGAGAGCGTGACCGAATTCATGCTCTACATGTTGTGGGACTTGGGGCTGAAGGTCGGCCACGCTTCGCGCAACGTGGACGAGTGCCTTAAGCTCGCGCGCGGCGACTACACGATTCAAACGGCGCTCCTGGAAGCACGCCTTGTCGCCGGCGACACATCGCTGATGAAGCAATTGGAGAACCGCTTCCGCAAGGAGGTGACGCAGCGCGACCGCGCCGAGTTCATCACGGCGAAGCTGCGGGAGCGCGACGAACGCCACCGCCGCATCGGCGCCTCGCGTTACATGGTCGAGCCGAACATCAAGGAGGGAAAAGGCGGGCTGCGAGACTTGCACACGCTCTTCTGGATCGCGCGCCACCGCTACGGCTTCACCAGCATGGGCCAGTATGTCGAGGCCCGCGTCTTCAGCCGCGAGGACGCGGCGGCGTTCCGGCGTGCGCTCGAGTTCTTGTGGACCGTGCGCTGCCATCTGCATTTCGTGGCCGGTCGCGCCGAGGAGCGGCTGACGTTCGACCTGCAGCCGGAACTGGCGCGGCGCATGCATTACGAGGCGCGCGGCGATCTCTCAGCTGTCGAGCGCTTCATGAAGCGCTATTTCCTGGTGGCGAAACAAGTCGGCGGCCTCACGCGCGTCTTGTGCGCGAAGCTGGAAGCCGAGCACGCCAAAAGCGCGCCGCGCGGCTTACAGCGGTTCTTGGCGCCGCCGCGAAGGAAGGCGCCGTCGGCGGAGGCGGGCTTTCACGTCGACGGCGGCAGGCTGAACGCCGATGACAATGCGCTGGAAATTCCCGCCAATCTGATCCGGCTGTTCGCGGTCGCCGACAAGCGCGGGCTTGACATTCACCCCGATGCGTTGCGTGAGGTGTCGCGGCGGGCGCGCTCACTGGGGCCGGCTTGGCGCAAGGATGAGGCGTCGCGGGCGGCGTTCCTGGAGGTGGCGACCTCGACGACGCACCCGGGCGCGGCGCTCAGGCGCATGAACGAAGCCGACGTGCTGGGGCGGTTCGTGCCGGAGTGGGGACGTATCGTCGCGCAGATGCAGTTCAACATGTACCACCACTACACGGTGGATGAGCACACGCTGCAGGCCATCGATGTGATCTCCGAGATAGAACGCGGCGAGCACGCGGAACAGCACCCGCTTTCAAGCGCCATCTTTTCCAAGATCATCAACCGTCGCGCGCTCTATCTGGCGATGCTCCTGCACGCCACCGGCTAGGGCGAGGGCGATCAACAGATCGAGGGCGAGAAATCGGCGCGCGCCGCGTGCGAGCGCCTCGGTCTGCCGCGTGAGGAGACGGACCTGATCGGCTGGCTGGTGCGCCACCATTTGCTGATGAGCGATGTGGCCCAGAAGCGCGATATCGGCGACCCACGCACGGTGGCGCGATTTGCGGAGGCCGTCGGCTCAGTCGAGAAATTGCGGCTGCTGTTGGTGTTGACGGTTGCCGATATCCGCGCGGTGGGGCCGAACGTCTGGAACGACTGGAAGGGCCAGTTGCTGCGGGATTTGTATCGCTTGACGGAAGCGGCGTTGCACGGCGGGCGCTCCGACGAAGAAGGCGTGCGCGCGCATTTGGCGACAGTCGCGGGCGAAGCCAAGACGCAACTGGTCGCCGCCGTGGGCGCGTCGGATGCGCTCGACGCTTGGATGCGCGCGCTCGATGACGGCTAGTGGTTGAACCACGACGCGGAGGCGCGAGCCTGGCATGCGCGCGAAGTGATGCGCGCGCGCGCGGAGAAGGCGATCCCGCACGTCGCCGCGCGTACGCGGCCGGTGCAGGGTGTCACCGATGTGCTTGTCTATGCCGGCGATCGGCGTGGTCTGTTCGCTAGCTTGGCTGCGGCGATCACAACGAGCGGCGCCGATATCGCCAGCGCGCGCGTGCACACCACGCGCGACGGAGCGGCGTTTGACGTGTTCTCGGTGCAGACGACCGATCACAAGCCGTTCGGCGCCGGCAATGCACCGGCGCTCGGCGCGCTCATCGCACGGCTCAACCGCGCGGCGCTCGAGGATCTGGCGCCGCCGGCTCCCGCTCCGCTGTCGCGGCGCGCCCTGGCGTTTTCGATCGAGCCATGGGTGCGCATCGACAATGAACTGACGCCGCAAGCGAGCGTGGTGGAGGCGTCCGGCCGCGATCGGCCGGGATTGCTGGCGTCGCTGTCGCGGGTGTTCGCGGACGCAGATGTGTCGATCGCCAGTGCGCACATCGATACCTACGGAGAGCGGGCGAGCGATGTCTTCTATGTCAGCGAGGAGGGCGGGGGGCAGATCGCTTCGCCGCAGCGGATTGCGGGGCTGCGCGCAAAGCTGGAGACGGTTCTGCGCGCCGCCGACGCGGGCGCTGCCAAGCAAACCACGGAGCGGGCCTCGACCGCGCGCTGAACTGCGGAGACCTCTGGAAAGCCGGACCGGCTTCGGCGCCGAAACAGCGCTTGCCTTGATTATTGACACAACGCAGCGCAGAAGCGCAGCCCGTGACAGCCCCAACCGTGACCGCCGAAGGCGAACCCACTGAAGAAGGCAAGAAGGGCGGGGGACTGATCCGCTCCTCCATGATCTTCGCCGGACTGACGCTGGTCAGCCGCTTCATGGGTTTGGCGCGAGACCTCGTCATTACTTCCCGCTTCGGCGCCTCACAGACGATCGAGGCCGACGCCTACAACACGGCGTTTTCGTTTCCCAACCTGTTCCGCCGCATCTTCGCCGAAGGCGCTTTCGCGTCGGCGTTCGTGCCGGCGTACTCGAAGTCACTGGAGCGAGACGGAGAGGAAGTCGCCGACGTGTTGGCCGCCGATGCAATGGCGACATTGGCGGCGGCGACTCTGGTAATCACAATTGTCGCGCAGCTGACGATGCCGTGGCTGATGTATGTCATCAATCCGGGCTACGCGCATGACCCGGAGAAGTTCAAGCTCGCGATCCTGCTGACGCAGATTTCGATGCCGTACCTGCCATGCATGGCGATCGCCGCGCACCTGTCGGGCGTGCTGAACGCGCGCGGGCGTTTCATCGTGTCGGGGCTGCATCCGACACTGCTCAACGGCGTGATGCTGCTGGCGGTGATCCCGCAGCACGATCCGCGCAGCGCCGCCTATGCGGCGACCATCGCGATCATTGTTGCCGGCATTTGCCAGGCTGGGCTGCTGTGGTGGGGCGTCAACAAGTCGGGGGCGCGGGTGACGTGGCGCTGGCCGCGGCTGACGCCGGAGATCAAGTCGCTGATCGCGCTCGCGGTGCCGGGCTCGATTTCGGCGAGCGCTACGCAGATCAATATCTTCATTTCTGGCATTCTGGCGTCGCAGGTGGCCGGCGCGCGTTCGTGGCTGGCGACCGCGGATCGGCTCTATCAGTTGCCGCTGAGTCTCATTGGCGTGGCGGTTGGTGTTGCACTGCTGCCGCGCCTATCGCGCACCGTGCATAGCGGCGATCATCAGGGCGCGCAGGACGCGATGGATGGCGCGCTGGTGTTTTGCCTGGCGCTGACTTTGCCTGCCGCCGCGGCGCTAATGGCGATTCCAATCTACTTGATTGATGGCATCTGGCGGCGAGGCGAATTCACGGTGTTCGACGCGACGCAGACAGGTCACGCACTCTTCTTTTACGGGATCGGGGTGCCGGCGTTTGTGCTGAACCGGATTCTGCAGACGGCGTTCTTCGCGCGCCAGGACACCAAGACGCCGATGCGGTTCGCACTGATTTCCGTGGCGATTAACATCGCTCTCGGCATAACCCTGTTCAACACGCCGCTCGGCTTTGCCGGCATCGCCGCGGCGACTGCGATCGCCTCGTGGATTAACGTCGTCCAGATGCTGATGACGCTATCGCGCCGTGACCACTACGGCATCACGCGCGAGACGTGGTCGAAGATTGTTCGAACCCTGCTCGCCAGCGGGTTGATGGGCGGTCTGCTATGGTTTGCGTCGCTGTACAGGCCACAACTCGAAGCGCCGTTGGCGCACTTCCACCATTTTGGTTTGGGCGCCAAGGAAATCACGGTGCTCGGCCTCTGCGCCGTGGCGGCGGTGCTTTATCCGTTTGCGCTGTTCGCCTTTGGCGGGTTGACGATGAGCGATCTTCGCTCGGCGTTCCGCCGGTCGCCGCGGAATAACGGCGAGGAGCCGCCGCCCGACTTGCCGAGTGTGTGAGCCTCGGCTAAGCCCGGCGTCATGAACATGAGAACGCACCTTTGGCGATGGCGGGTCTGATCTGACGCCGTTCCCGCGCTGCCGCGCGCCTGTTCTCGTGTTCCGGAGTTTTCCATGACCGACGCCCCGCCGCCCGAATACAAGGGCCCCAAACGCGTGTTCTCGGGCATGCAGCCGACCAACGGCCTGCATCTCGGCAATTATCTCGGCGCCTTGAAGAACTGGGTGGCGCTGCAGAACCAGTACGATTGCATCTATTGCATCGTCGACCTGCACGCGATCACCATCGAGCCTGACCCGAAGGGTTTGGCTGGGCGCTGCCGTGAAGTGGCGGCGGCCTATATGGCCTCCGGCGTCGATCCGAAGAAGTCGATCATCTTCGTGCAATCGGCGGTGCGCGAGCACTCGGAGCTGGCGTGGATCTTCAATTGCGTGGCGCGCATGGGTTGGGTCGAACGCATGACCCAGTTCAAGGACAAGGCTGGTAAGGACGAACAGCGCATGAGCGTGGGGCTGTTCGATTATCCGGTGCTGCAGGCGGCCGACATTCTTCTCTACAAAGGCACGCACGTGCCGGTGGGTGAAGATCAGAAGCAACATCTGGAGCTGTCGCGTGACATCGCCCAGAAGTTCAACAACGACTACGACGCGCCCGCGTTCTTCCCGCTGCCGGAACCGTTGATCCAGGGACCGGGCGCGCGGATCATGAGCTTGCGCGACGGCTCGAAGAAGATGTCGAAGTCCGATCCCTCGGACATGAGCCGCATCAACATGGTCGATGACGCCGAGACGATCATGCAGAAGATCAAGAAGGCGACGACCGATCCCAATCCGCTGCCGGAGAGCGCCGAAGGGCTGAAGGGCAGGCCGGAGGTCGAGAATTTGGTCGGCATCTATTCGGCGGCCTCGGGACGCCCGGTCAACGAGGTGCTGAGTGAGTTCGGCGGCAAGGGCTTCGGCGTGTTCAAGCCGGCGTTGGCGGAATTGCTGGCGTCGGAGCTGGGGCCGATCGCCGCCGAGATGCGGCGCTGGAACGCCGATCCGGGCGCGCTCGATGCGATCCTGAGGGTGGGCGCCGAACGGGCGCGCGCGATAGCGCAGCCGATCATGGCGGAGGTGCGCAAAGTGGTGGGCCTCTGGCATGCTTGAAGCGCCGCCGCCTTTGCGCGAGCATCATTGCTCATGAGCGAACGCAACGCCTGTTTGGTCGTCGCCGACGAGAGCAAGGAGTTCCCGGCTGCGCTGACCTATGCCGGACAGCTGGCGAAGGTGAACGGTTGGCGGCTGATCATGCTGCGGGTGATAGAGCCGTCCGATCCCGCGCCGTGGGCCTCAATCACCGAGGAGATGCGGCGTCAGGCGCACGATGCGGCAGAATCGTTGACGCAGAGATTTGCCGCGGAGGTGTGGGCGGAGTGCGGCATCACCGCCGAGCCGGTGCTGCGCGACGGCTCGACCAAACAGGAATTGAAGAAGCTCGTCGATGAGGATGCTTCGATCAAGCTGGTGGTGCTGGCGGCGGCGCACGGCACGGCGAGCGGCCCCGGGCCGTTGGTGCAGTCGCTGGCGAAGAGCGCGGGGCTGAGCACACGCCACATTGCGGTTATGGTTATTCCCGGAACGCTGAGCCGCGAAGAAATCCGGGCTTTGGCGGTGCCAATACCGGTCGCGCCGCCGGAGTCCGATGCGGCGTCTGCGGCGTCGCCGCCCGCTTGACCGCCCGGTCCGGAAGGACCACCTGAGAATCATGTTCATTCAGACAGAATCGACGCCGAACCCGCGCACGCTGAAGTTCCTACCGGGCCGTGACGTACTCGGACGCGGCAGCCGCGATTACGCGAGCGTCCAGGCCGCGGCGGATTCACCGCTGGCGCAGGCATTGTTCGCAATTGACGGCGTCGAGCGCGTCTATCTGGGCGGCGATTTTCTGAGCGTCACCAAGAGTGAAGCTATCGAGTGGCCGCATCTCAAACCACATCTGCTGGCGACGATCATGGACCATTTCACCGCGAGCCGTCCCGTGGTGCTGGAGGCGGATGAGGAGTCCGGCGAAGACGACACGGTCTACGAAGGCGAGGCCGCCGAGATCGTGAAGGAGATCAAGGAAATCATCGAGGCGCGCGTGCGGCCCGCTGTTGCGCGCGACGGCGGCGATATCACCTTCCATTCCTGGAACGGCGAGACCGGCATCGTGCGGCTCAACATGCGCGGCTCGTGCGCGGGCTGTCCGTCGTCGGCGCTCACGCTCAAGAAGGGCATCGAAAACATGCTCCGCCACTACGTTCCGGAAGTGAACGGCGTCGAGCAAGTCGTGTGAGCGCAGTGCGAGGCGATGGCATGATCGTGCTCGCGCTCGATACGGCATTGGACGCCTGCTCCGTCGCGATCGTGCGCGGGGACGCGCTGTTGGCCAATCTTAGCGAGCGCATGCAGCGCGGCCAGGCCGAGCGGCTGGCGCCGATGGCGCGGGAAGCTGCCGCCGCGGCGGGCGTCGAATTCTTGGAGATGGATCGGGTGGCGGTGACGACGGGTCCGGGCTCCTTCACCGGCGTGCGCGTCGGCCTCTCCTTCGCGCGCGCGTTGGCGCTGGCGCTAGGCAAGCCATGCATCGGTGTTTCAACGTTGGAAGCGCTGGCGCTGCAGGATGGCGAAGATGGCTTGCGCGCGGCGCTCATCGAAACCCCCGGCGCAGCGTATTGCGCGCTCTATGGCAACGGTGCGCCGCTGGTCGCACCGCGCGCCGTAGCTCACGGCGAACACCAGAAGCTGTTGGAAGACGCCGCGGGCGGCGGCGGTTTTGCGCTCGCGGGGCCGAACGCAGCGGTCGATGCGGCGGCGCTGGCCCGCCGGGCGGCGCGTCTTAATCCGGAGAATTACCGGCCGGACCCGCTTTATCTGCGCGCGCCGCATGTCACACTGCCGGCATGATCGAAGCGGTCGGGACCGAGGCGGCTGCGCTGCTGGCCGCGCTGCATGCGCGCGCGTTCGATAAGCCCTGGGCAGAAGCGGAATTCGCGAAACTTCTGGACAACGCTGCGGTTTTTGCGCTGCTCGCCCGTACGTCGGCGCCGCAAGGCTTCGTGCTCGCATGGGCGGCGGCCGGCGATGCGGAACTCTTGACCGTCGCTGTTGTTCCCGAAGCGCGGCGTCGCGGCATCGGCGCGTCGCTAGTGACTGCGGCGGGCGTGGCGGCGTTGGTGCGCGGCGCCTCGCACATGCATTTGGAAGTGGGCGAAGACAACGCCGCCGCGCGTGCTCTCTATGCGAAACTCGGCTATGAAGAAGCGGGCCGGCGGCATGCCTATTATGCCGGTGAGGGCGGCGCTGTCGACGCAGTGGTGATGCGCCGGGCTTTGCCGCGACCGGTGGTGTGAGCGCCCCCGAGCGGTGGACAGGGTGTGCCGCAAAAGGCTATTTGTGGCGCATGGATCGCATCGAAAAGCTTTGCGTCGACAAGGGCATGCGCATGACTGAGCAGCGCCGCGTGATCGCGCGTGTGATCTCGGCCAGCCACGACCACCCCGATGTCGAGGAGCTGCATCGTCGCGCCGCCGCCGTAGACCCCGGCATTTCGATTGCAACGGTGTATCGGACTGTGCGCTTGTTCGAAGAGGCGGGAATCCTCGAGCGTCACGATTTCCGCGATGGCCGCTCGCGTTACGAGGAGATGCCTGAGGCGCACCACGATCACCTGATCGACATGAAGGCCGGCAAGGTGATCGAATTCGTCGACCCCGAGATTGAGCGGCTGCAGCATGAGATCGCCAAGCGCCTTGGCTATAAGCTTGTCGATCATCGGCTCGAGCTTTACGGCGTGCCGCTCGAAGAGAAGGCAAAGGCCAAACGCTAGATGAGCGAAGCAGGCCCGCGCGCGCCGAAGCGTCTCTTTATCGAGACCTATGGCTGTCAGATGAACGTTTATGACAGCGAACGCATGCGCGATGTGCTGGCGCCGCTGGGTTATGCGCCGGCCGATCGGCCGGACGACGCCGATCTTGTGGTGCTGAACACCTGTCACATACGCGAGAAGGCCACCGAAAAGGTCTATTCCGAGATCGGACGTCTGCGCGCGCACAAGGAGCGGCGCGCTGCAGAAGGCAAGAACACCAGCATCGTGATAGCAGGCTGTGTGGCGCAGGCGGAAGGCGAGGAAATTATGCGGCGCGCGCCGGTGGTCGACCTAGTGGTCGGACCGCAGGCCTACCACAGGCTGCCGGAGTTGATCGCGCGCGCCGCACGCAAAGCAGGCGAGCGGGTCGCGGCCGACTTCAGCGCTCAAGAAAAGTTCGATGTGCTCCCGGCGCGGGCGCCCGACGGCGCGACGGCCTTCCTCTCGGTCCAGGAGGGTTGCGACAAGTTCTGTACCTTCTGCGTGGTGCCGTACACGCGAGGGGCGGAATTCTCACGCCCGGTCGCGGATGTTTTGACGGAAGCGCGGGCGCTGGCGGACCGGGGCGTGCGCGAAATAACGCTCCTGGGGCAAAACGTGAATGCCTATCACGGCGCCCGGAGCGACGACTTCCAGCCGGAAAAGGAAGATGCCGGCAAGATGCCGGCGGTCCGCCTTGACGAACTTCTGCGTGAACTCGCCAAGGTCGATGGAATCGAGCGGCTTCGCTACACCACGTCGCATCCGGTCGAGATGACAGACGAGCTCATCGCGCTGCACGGCAGCGAGCCGAAGCTGATGCCGTTCCTGCATCTGCCGGTGCAGTCGGGTTCCGGCGGCGTGCTGAGGGCGATGAACCGCAGACACGATGTAGGCCTCTATCGCGATGTCGTTGTACGCTTGCGTAGCGCGCGCCCGGACATTGCGCTGTCGACGGACTTCATCGTCGGCTTCCCGGGCGAGACGGAAAAGGACTTCGAGGCGACGATGGCGCTGGTGCGCGAGATCGGTTTCGCGGCCGCGTTCTCATTCAAGTATTCCGCGCGGCCAGGCACGCCAGCAGCGGCGATGATGGGGCAGGTGGATGAGGCGGTGAAGTCCGAACGGCTGCAGCAGCTGCAGACGGAGCTGGCCGCGCAGCAGCGTGCGTTCAACGCGGCTCAGATTGGCGCGGTGTTGCCGGTCCTGGTGGCGGGCGAAGGGCGCAGGCCCGGTCAAAAGCACGGGCGATCGCCCTATCTGCAGGCTGTGCATTTCGATGCCGCCACCGCGCGAAGTGGCGATATCGTACGCGTGCGCATCGCCTCGGCGAGTCAGAATTCGCTCGCCGGAACACTCGCCGAAGCGGCCGCGCCGACGTGAGCGTGAACAAAGCCAACGGCGAGCTGACGCGCACGATCACCGTGGGCGATCCTGGCGTAGCGCAGGCGGTGTTTGGCCCGTTGCATCGCCACGTCGCGCATATCCAGGAAGCGTTCCGCGATCCGAACGCGCCGCGCGGCGCGCCGGCGTATCGTCTGACGCTGGATGCGCAAGGCGACCGGCTGATCGCGCGGGCGCGGGCCGGCGGCGACGCGGATCTCGATCGCGTGCAGAGGATCGTCGAAGCGCTCGCCGATCTCGCGCGCCGCAAGGGCCGCGTGCGTGAAGGCGAAGTGCTGGCGGCGATCTCGTTCTCCGAGGGCGGCGATCAGAAGGGGCCAATGCAGCTGCCCCAGCTTGGCGGTCTGACGTTGCGAACGCCGCGGCAGGTCCACTACGTCGAAGCGCTGCGCGACGAGAATGTCGATCTGATCTTCGGCGTGGGGCCGGCGGGCACCGGCAAGACGTTCCTGGCCGTCGCCGCCGCGGTGGAGGCGCTGAAGTCGGAGCGCGTCGACCGTATCATTGTGACGCGGCCGGCGGTCGAGGCGGGCGAGAAGCTTGGTTATCTGCCCGGCGATCTTGCCGAAAAAGTCGATCCGTACCTGCAGCCGATCTGGGACGCCTTCCGCAGCCAGATGAACGAGAACGATCTCAAGACGCGGCGCGAGCGGCGGCAGATCGAGGTGGCGCCGCTGGCGTTCATGCGCGGGCGGACCTTGTCGAACGCGGTGGTCATTGTCGACGAAGCGCAGAACGCGACGATTCTGCAGATGAAGATGGTGCTGACGCGGCTGGGCGAGGGTTCGCGCATGGTGGTGACGGGCGACCCATCACAGATTGATCTGGTGCGCGCAGACCAGTCCGGCCTCGCGCACGCAATTTCAATTCTCGAGAACATCCCCGGCGTCGATGTGATCCGCTTCGCGGCCCAGGACGTGGTCCGCCATCGGCTCGTCGCCAAGATCGTCGAGGCCTATCATCGCGACGAGAGCGCGAATGGGTAGGCTTGAGGTCGATATTCTGGCGGGCGTCGAAATGTGGCGCGGACACGAGGACGTTCTATGCCGGGCGCTGGCCGCCGCCGCCGAGCGCGAACAGGTCGAAGGCGTCGTTTCGGTGCTGCTCGGCGACGACGCCGCGATCGCCGGCATGAACAGGGAGTTCCGGGGCAGGGAGGGCGCAACCAACGTGCTCTCGTTTCCGCCGGCGCAGCCCGATCCGCCGGGGCCGGGCCGGTTCCTCGGCGACATCGCGCTGGCTGCCGAAACCATTGTCGAAGAAGCGCAATTTCAGGGCAAGAGCTTCGACGCGCACGCCGCCCACCTGGTCGTGCACGGTTTCCTGCACCTTTTGGGCTATGATCACGAGAACGACGCGGATGCGAGTCGCATGGAGGCGCGGGAAACTGAAATCCTGCGCTCGGTCGGCATCGACGATCCGTATACATGAGAGCTCACGCCGCCATGGCCGACGCGCCGACCGACCACGACAGTTCACGAAGGAGACGCGCACGCCTTTGGCAGCGGCTGGCGCGCGTTCTTGGCCGCGAGCGCATCGGTTCGGCCGACGCCGTCGCCGAGGCGCTGCGCGAGAGCGAGAGCAGCGGCGAGCTGATCGAAGGCGCCCAGAAGGACATGATCCTGAGGGCGGCGCGTTTCGATCGGCTGACCGTCGCCGACGTGATGCGGCCGCGCGCGGAGATCGTGGCGATCGAGGCGTCAGCGACGCTGGGTGAGGCGGCGCGGGCGTTTTCCGATAGCCAGCATTCGCGCCTGCCGATCTACGGCGAGACGCTCGACGATCCGCATGGCTTCGTGCACGTGCGCGATGTGATGGCGCTCCTGGCGCCGGATGCCGAGGGTGTCACGCCGGCTAAGTTCTCCGATCGGTTGCTCGGCCGCATCAAGCGCGACATCCTGTTCGTGCCGGCGTCGATGACGCTGTCGACGCTGTTCCTGCGCATGCAATCGAGCCGCATTCATTTGGCGCTTGTGGTCGACGAATACGGCGGCACCGATGGGTTGGTGTCGATGGAAGACCTGGTCGAACAGATCGTCGGCTCCATCGACGATGAGCACGATGTGGAAGCGCCGATGATATTGGAGCGGGCGGGCGGCGTGTTTGAAGCCGACGGCCGCGCCCCGTTGGCGGAACTGGAGGCGAAGACGGGGCTCGATCTGGCGCTGCCCGATCATGAGGACGAGTTCGACACGGTGGCGGGCCTGGCCGCCGCCTTGGCGCAGCATCTGCCGCAGCGGGGCGAGATTCTGCACCATCCGGCGGGGCTGGATCTGGAGATCACCGAGGCCGATCCGCGCCGCGTGAAGCGCCTGCGTATCAAGCGCGTGGGCGAAGCGGCGCGCACCGCGCCGGAGCCCGCGCCTTCCGTTGCTCGCAACGCTTGACGCTGCGCGCTGCGCGCTGTCCAACGCTGCCCGGACGCATCGGCGGGGTTGGATGTGATGAGGGACGAGTCGGCCTCGCGCGTGCATATGTGGATGCGCAAGC